>NZ_JBXWTO010000020.1:0-46149 GCF_057319415.1 Asaia sp. A2 | reverse complement strand
CGTCCTGCGCCGCGATCAGGGCATGGATCCGGTCGGCCTGTGCTTCGATCCTGTGTGACAGTCGATCCCCACCGCGTGGCTTTGCTGCGGGGCTGCCAGTCGACGCGGCCAGGGCACACCAGCGAACCGCACTCGCCGGACTGACGCCGAAGCGCTCGGCAGCCTGCCGGCGGGACAGGCCCTTTGAAACCGCCGCGACAACGCGGGCACGCAGATCCAGAGACAGGGTGCGTGACGACATCCAGCGCCGTCCTCCATCCCGGCTGTCACCTTGAATCAGATCACACACAGATTGGGAATCCCAAATGATTCAATCAGCAAAGAAAACGCTCTAGCTCGTGCGGCCCCGGAATTCTCAATCCAGAGAACAGGCTTTATGCGCCACTGAAGGAGATAGATCGGGGCCTCGGCGGATAGAGTCGAGTGGGGTCGCGCGAACGCTGTTGCTTCACGGCGAAATGGGAGAAGGCGAGAGGTATGAGCCTCGACAACCTCATTTGTTGACCGGAGAGGCGCAGGGCATGGGGGAGACGACAATCTTTGACCCGACTTCGCCGCACGACCCTTTGGCCGGCTTATCTCTGGAGGGAAATTGCCGGCGGATCCTGCGTAATTTCGTAAACGAGCATCAGATAACCATCACGCTCGAAGCTTTCCACATGGTGCATGCCGATACTGCCCAGCACGATACGGGAGGGCATGTTGTCCTCGCGTGTGACGCCTACCACGCGCTCGACGCCTGCATCCAACGCAAAACGCAGCGCTGCACCTGCCGCCTCACGCGCGATACCACGCCCGGCGGCCTCGGGTACCAGTGCGAAGCGCAGGCCCAGGCCGCGCCCGTCCGGACGCTCATGCAACCCCGTGATGCCCACGAAGCGATTATTTTCGCGAATGGTAAAAATGCCGATGCCGCGCTTTGCCCAGAAAGCGAGGTCATCGGCCATTTCGTCCTCGACCTGCCGGAGCGAGCGGACACCCCCCAGCATACGCCCGAATGAGGCGCCATTGGTCTTGAGGCGAATCATGTCCTGCATATCGTGCCAGCTTACGGGCTGCAGCACGAGCCGCTGGGTCCGTATCTGGCGCCCAAGCGTCACGATGCGTACCCGGTCATGATATCGGCAAGAGAGATGTCAGAGATGAACCGCTCCGACATCTTCATCCCTTAGCGTGCGATGGGGCGATACTTGATACGGCTCGGTTCGGTCGAATCCGGACCGAGGCGACGACGCTTGTCTTCTTCATAATCCTGGAAGTTACCCTCGAACCATTCGACATGGCTATCACCCTCGAAGGCGAGAATATGCGTGGCCAGACGGTCGAGGAACCAGCGATCATGCGAGATGACCACGGCGCAACCGGCGAATTCGGCAAGAGCGTCTTCGAGTGCACGCAGCGTGTCGACATCGAGATCGTTGGTCGGTTCGTCGAGCAGAATGACATTGCTGTCCTTCTTGAGCATCTTGGCCAGATGCACGCGGTTGCGCTCACCACCCGACAGCACGCCGACGCGCTTTTGCTGATCGGAGCCCTTGAAGTTGAAGGCTCCGACATAGGCGCGCGACGGCACCGTGCGCTTGCCCAGCTGGATGACATCCGTACCGCCCGAGATTTCTTCCCACACCGTCTTGCTGTCATCGAGCGAGTCGCGTGACTGATCGACATAGCCGAGCTTGACCGTGTCACCGATCTTGAGCGCACCGCCATCCGGCTGGTCCTGACCCGTGATCATCTTGAACAGCGTGGACTTACCCGCACCGTTTGGCCCGATCACACCCACGATACCACCCGGCGGCAGCTTGAAGTTCAGGCCGTCGATCAGCAGACGATCGCCAAAGCCCTTGGAAAGGTTCTCGGCCTCGATGACCGTGCCACCCAGACGGGGGCCGGGGGTGATGACGATATCGGCCGTGCCACCGGCACGCTCCTGACTGGCGGCCAGCATTTCCTCGTACTTGGTGATACGGGCCTTGCTCTTTGCCTGACGGGCCTTGGGTGAGGCGCTGATCCACTCCTGCTCGGCGGCAAGGGCGCGCTGGCGCGAGCTCTCTTCCTTCTCTTCCTGGGCCAGACGCTTGCGCTTCTGGGTCAGCCAGGAAGAGTAATTGCCTTCGAACGGATAACCACGACCGCGCTCGATTTCGAGAATCCAGTTCGTGACATTGTCGAGGAAGTAGCGGTCATGGGTGATGACCATGACGGTGCCCTGATAATCGCGCAGGGTCTTTTCGAGCCAGGCCACGCTCTCGGCATCGAGATGGTTGGTCGGTTCGTCAAGCAGCAGCAGGTCGGGCTTTTCGAGCAGAAGGCGGCACAGCGCCACGCGACGGCGCTCACCACCGGAAAGCATGGTGACAGGGCTATCGGCAGGCGGGCAGCGCAGGGCTTCAAGCGCGATCTCGAGCTTGCGGTCCAGCTCCCAGCCATCGCCGGCGTCGATCTTTTCCTGCAGCTCGGCCTGTTCGGCCAGAAGGGCGGTCATTTCATCGTCGGTCATCGGCTCGGCAAAAGCCATCGAGATCTCGTTGAAGCGATCCACCGCGTGCTTCAGGTCACCGAAGCCGAGTGCCACGTTCTCACCGACAGTCAGGGACTCGTCGAGCTTGGGCTCCTGCTCCAGATAACCGATGCGTGCGCCTTCAGCGCCCCAGGCCTCACCACCATATTCCTTTTCGATACCGGCCATGATCTTGAGCAGAGTCGATTTACCGGCGCCGTTGACGCCGAGCACACCGATCTTGACGCCGGGAAGGAAGGACAGGGTGATACCCTTGAAGACCTCACGGCCCCCGGGATAGGCCTTCGTCAGGTCCTTCATGACATAGACATACTGATAGGCGGCCATGACGGATCTCCTGATGGAATGGTCGGACGGAATAGGACGAGAACGCGGCTCGAGTGCGCTCCGCATAGGAGCGTAAAAACCCCTGCGCCCGGCAGGACTCGAACCCGCAACCAAGCCGTTATGAGCGGCCTGCTCTAACCAATTGAGCTACAGGCGCACAGGTTGTGCAGGAAATCGCGCAATTCGGCCCCATTTGCAAGACGACATGACAAAGAAATCAGTGCATTCATCATTTTGCGCATCTCTCCAGGCCCCATGAGCCAAATCAGGACGGGCATGAGCACCAGTGATTATGTAATCGGCTCCCCCAGACATCCCGCAAATGTGCACGCAGACAGGATACGGGTGACGGATACCCTGCCCTGTCCTCCTGTCTCGCATTTCCATGCAGGTCCGATAATCTGATACCCCGGTCACAGAAGGGACGACAAAGATGCAAGAGGCTGATCCAGCACAACCCGAACCCAGATTTCCTACTGGCAGGATTCGCATCACCATACGTTATTGCACCCAGTGCAACTGGATGTTGCGTTCCGCCTGGATTGCACAGGAGTTGCTGCAGAGTTTTGGCACCGATCTGGCGGAGGTCGCCCTCGTCCCCGATACGGGAGGTCACTTCAGCATTATGGCGGGTGAGCACCTGATCTGGGAGCGCAAGCGCGACGGGGGATTCCCTGGCCCGAAAGACATCAAGCAGCGCGTGCGCGATGTCATCGCCCCGGAACGCGATCTGGGTCATGTTGATCGGTGAATCCCGGGCAAAGAGCACGATTTCGGTCATATCCGCTCAGAACCGTGACCATTAGAACAACATGGCCGGTACATAACGTTACGGCATCTGTGCAGGGAGGCAGCGAGCGGCTAAGATAAGGCGATCAATTCACCCCCACCAGGACATGTAGTAATGGACGTCAGCAAGATCTCCCCCGGCAAATCCGTTCCCGATGACATCAATGTCGTGATCGAGATCCCGCAGGGCTCTTCGGTCAAATATGAAGTGGACAAGGAAAGCGGCGCCGTTTTCGTCGATCGCTTCCTTTTCACCCCGATGTACTATCCGGCTGCCTATGGTTTCATCCCAAATACGCTGGCTGCTGACGGCGATCCGGCCGATGCACTGGTTCTGGCACCGGGGCCGATCGTTCCGGGTGCGGTCATTCGTGCGCGCCCCATTGGTATGCTGAAGATGGAAGATGAGAGCGGACAGGATGAAAAGATCATCTGCGTGCCTCACGACAAGATCCACACGCAGTATACCGATGTAAAAACGATTGACGATCTGCCCGAGATCACTCTGAAGGCAATCGGCCACTTCTTCGAGCGTTATAAGGACCTCGAGCCTAACAAGTGGGTCAAAGTCTCGGGCTGGGCAGGACCAGAAGAAGCCAAGAAAGCGATTATTGCTGCTCTTGAAGCCGCCAAGTAACCCCACCACGCTGTAATAAACAGTGACCGGAAAGACACAGTGTCTTTCCGGCTTTTTTATATCACAGCGCTGTGAGCCCAATCCGGCTTTCTGCCCCATTGTCAAATATAAATTAGATGTAATAAAAGGGTCATGTTGGGATAAGGAATGAAAGACCTCATCCCGGAAAGTCACGGAACCTCGCGTTTTTCATCCGACTGGCGGATTGCCCTCATGTCTCTTCCCCGTATCTCCCCTAAGGCGCTGGGTGTCGTCACCACAGCTCTCGCTACCCTCGCTGCCATACCGTCAGCCCAGGCGCAATCGCCTCTGGCTGGAGGTGCACCCAACGGCACAGGGCTTGCACCTTCGGTGCGCGTCTCGAGTCCGATCGGCACGGTCAATTTTCAGAATTCATCCGTCCCCCCCCTGCCCCACCCGGAAGCCATCTTTGACGATCCATGGGGATGGAACACCTGGCTGCGCCAGCATGGTGTCGCGATCCTTCTGGATACGACCAACGAATTCGCAGGAGCCATCACGAGCCCGACCAAAGGGCTGGGCCTGAGACAGGGCAGCAGCAATGCCGGTCAGTACGGCTTTGAAAACGATATAGACTGGGAAAAGCTTGCTGGTATCCGCGGCTTCTCGACCCACGCCGTGTTTGTCGGACGTTACGGTATTCCTGCCAGCCGCATGTTTGGTGACAACCTGAACCCCAGCCAGGAAATCTATGGCGGTGGTGGTAATGTGGTCGTTCACCTTGTCTATATCTACGGTGAAGAAACGCTGTTCAACGGTCACCTCGACATTGCCGCCGGTCGTATTCCGCTGCTGACCGACTTCTCGTCGAACCCGCTATACTGCAACTTCATGAATAATGCCTTCTGCGGTAACCCGAAGGCCTCTTCGGACAATACCAGCCATTCATCCTACCCGGATTCGAACTGGGCAGCGCGTGTCCGTGTTCGTCCGTCGCAGTACACCTACCTTCAGGCCGGCGTTTACTTCAACACGATGGGCATCTACGGCGTGCAGCAGATGCGCACGGGCTTCAAGTGGAACGGCGCGGATATCAACGGCGAGGCCGCACCGGTCGAGTTCGGCTGGGAGCCGATCTTCGGCAAGGACAAGCTGCCGGGTCACTACAAGCTTGGTGGCATTGTCGATACGGCACCCCATCCGGACGTGTTGTACGATATCAACGATAATTACTGGGCTGTGACGGGCCAGGCCCGCAAGGTTCACAACAACTCGTGGTCTGCCTATGCTCTGGCCGATCAGATGATCATGCGTCACAAGGGCAATGGTCCCGATGCCGGTATCACCCTGCTTGGCGTGTTCTACAACAACTCACCAGTGACCCAGACGCGTGAGCGTCAATACTCGATCGGCGTGCTCGATCGTGGTTTCTGGAAGTCCCGTCCGCTGGATGCTTGGGGTGTGAACTTCAGCTACATCCAGGTCTCCAAGAAGGTCAAAACCGCTCAGGAAATCCAGCAGAGCCTGGGTTATAAGACCCTGCTTAACGGCTCGTTCTTCCCGCAGACCAACGGGATGGTCATCGAAGCGATGTATCAGATCCGCGTCTGGCGCGGCATCACCTTCGCTCCTGATTTCCAGTACTTCATCCGTCCGGGTGCCCAGCAGGGCCTGAAGGATGCAGCAACGCTCGGCTTCAAGTCGCACATCGAAATCTTCTGATCCTCACACGCCCCTGCCTCGCAGGGGCCTCGATCAGCCTGCGCTATAAACGCCCTTATCGCCTCTTCATCCCACGATGGAGGCGATGAGGGCGTCGTAGTTTTCGAGATAGCCCTGTAGCGACAGCTCGGCTTCTGCATGTCGACGGGCCGCCCGGCGCAAGCGGGCCGCCAGCTTTCGGTCCTCAAGGATTTCGAGGATAGAATCCGCAATGCGATCGGGTTCGAGAAACGGGGTCAGTAATCCTGTCCGTCTATCCGTAATGAACTCTTCCACCGGAGCCGTCTGGCTTCCCACGATGGCGCACCCCGTTGCCATGGCCTCACGCAAGGACCATGAGGCGACGAAAGGATAGGTCAGATAGACATGCGCATCAGAGCGTCGCAGCGTAAGCCTGAACGTGTCGTAATCAACCTTGCCCAGAAAATGCACCCGATCGGGGTCGATACGTCCCGCCACTTCCTTCAGGAAGATATCGCGCCAGCTTCCCGCTTCCAAAGGGGGCGGCGCACCATAGCTCGTCCCGTCGCCACCAATAAGGACGATCCGCGCGTCTGGGCGCTCATTAAGGATACGCGGTAGGGCTCGCATAAAGCTATGAATACCGCGATAGGGCTCTAGGTTACGCGCCACGAAGGTTATCAGCTTGTCCGCAGGGCGGATCACATGACTGCCGATTGTGACATCGCCCTTGAAAACCGTGGGATCAGGGGCACAAAGATCGAGGTTGACCCCTTCGCGCAGCAGGGTGATTCGGCGTTGCGCCCAATCAGGATACGTTTCCTTCTGGAAAAGCGTTGGCGTCTGACCGTGCTGGTTGAGATTCAGGGCGAGCAGGTTAATGGCATTCTTGACTCGAACGTTTGGTGCAAGCTCAGGCCGGGGAGGAAATTCCGGATCGAAATTCACGTCGTTCTTGTCGGTATGGTAGAAGAATTCAAAATAACCAAGAATGGGCGTTGAAGGAAAAACGTCAACTATATTGAGGAGTTCGCCCCATCCATGATGCCCGATAATGATATCTGGCAAGTAACCTAGCCCCTTGAGCGTTTGTGCTGCCTTTGCAACTGCCTCGGCGCGGCTTAGCCCCATCTCCAGTTCCCGCAGGGAGGGATGTGTATGCGGCGATACAATCCGGTCCTGACGGTACAGGACCCGCCGCACTCCGGGAAGGTAACCCTCATTGGCCTCGGAGATGAAAACGATCTCATGGCCTCCCTGTTCGTGAAGATGCCTGACCAGATGGAGAAACTGACCGGGAAAGTTCTGATGCACGAACAGGAAACGCAAAACGAAAGAACCTTCTAGGGGAAGCAAAAACAGTGTTGGCGCGATAGCAACGCGCGCCTCCGTGCAAAACGCAAGCGCCGCTTTCTATCGTTCCATCAGGTCACCCGAAATCACGAGAAAAATAGCCCCGATATCAAACCATATCCGGGCCGTTCTGTACTCAGGCTTCGCTCGCTTTGCGACGGGAAGCAGGTTTCCTGGCTGGCTTGCCTTCCCGCTCTTCTCCGACTACCGGAGCCGCCTCATCACTGCGCGGACGAATTTCAAGCTGGAACGCCTCCAGCGGTGCGAGAGATTCCGCTTCAAGCGTGACACCACCAGCAACCGGCCCGATGCGTGTCCCATCAGTAAAGGTGGCGCTGATCGCGAGCTCGTATTTTGCCTCTGCCCCATTCTTGAGACGGACGCAAAGGCCGAGGATGGGCAAGGCCATCCCGCGCGATCCACAGTATTGACCAGCCTCAGCCCAGGGAGAAAGCCACCCTTTCCCAAGTACAGCCTGATATTCGACATCTTCAGGAGCCACGAGTGCTTGCGGCGCAATTCCAAAGCCCTCGATCCAGTTCTGACTGCCCGGCTCGCCCATCCATTCACCGATCTGGGCCAGCACATCGCCCCGACGCTGAATGTGCGCTGCAAGCTCGGGCTTGAAGTCAGGATTGGCAGCGACATCCGGTGTTGCCGTCACATCGGCTGCTTGCGGCACAGAATGAGCGGCAGGCGCTGCGGCGACGGGGTCACCTGACAGGCGCGCCACCTGAATACCTGGGGCCGGCAAGGCACTGTCGGGCGCCTGATAGGTCGTTACCAGAACCTGGGCAGGCCCTCGCGCCACACGTACAAGAGCAGCTCCCGCACCCGCACCATGACTGCTGCTGATCACACCATCATCTTCAAAGGTTTTTATGGTTACGATACCACTAGGCATGTTCGGTGCCTGAGTAATCGTTACCGCGGGATAACCATTGACACTTTGAACCGCATGTTCCGGCGGCAGGAAGACACAGAAGAGGCCAGCGTCAAAAGTCATCAGGGAAGCATGAACCTTGATCTGTACAACCTGCTCTGTCCCTGAGGAACTCGCGGAATTAGACATTGATATCAACCCATCTTCGAATTGTGTGCGCAGCGGGAAATTCTGCACAGTGTGACAAAAGAACTCTCTGGAGGAATTAACCGATATATACCACCATTAACTAATTAATAAAAGCTATGTTGTTCGATGTGATAAATGTAGCAACACATTACTAAGTAGAGATAACGGCATTCCAAGCGGGACCACAGTACCTTTACCCTCTTTCTGTATTCGCTCAGATTGTGCCCCCAGATCGAAACTTACGGCAGCCAGGCCGGCATTCCACAAATTGGACAAGGCAAAGCACCAGGTCTCTGGCCAGATGGATGGAATGAGGCCAAGATCACAGTCGCAGGACTCAATAAGCCTCACGGCTTCCTCCTCGCGGAACTCGCCCAGCACCTGAACATGCCCCGTGGCCATGAGGCGGTCATCGTCAATTGTATATCCCACCACCACATAGTCGAGCGGCAGATTGCGACGTGCTGCATCCTCGGCAAGCTGAAGAACAATATCATAGCCTTTCTCGCGTCCTATAGCGCCGGGTATGCAAATACGGCGGCGTGTGCCGTCCAGCGGCCTCGGGGCTTTGAGGGCAGGATAAAAACCGGCCTCGAGGGGCTCCAGAGTGATGTCGATACCGGCAAAGTGACGTCTGAAACGCCGCTGCACATCAATCGATCCCGCAACGATTCGATTGGCATCACGCAAAATCTCGCTGGATTGCGCAACGCGTTCAGCCACTGTGAGGTTGCTCTCAACCAATTCCCCCTGCTGGGCCACGCAGGCTTCGCATCCTGCCAGCGCAGGTTCGCCGCAATAACGGTCATTCGACGCAACCAGACAGATACGTGGGCAGAACCAGATATAGTCGTGCAGGAAAATATCCCAGCGCAGATCGAGCGCAGGTGCCAAGTCACGCATGATCGGCGCGTGACCAAGCACATGATGCCATTCAATGCGGGCCGCCTTCATGCGTCGCAGGACGGCAATGAACGTAAGCCACTCGCTCGGCAGATCGAAAATAATATTGGCTGCATCGCCGCCACAATCCTCTATACGACATCCTCTCTCATGAGGGCGGAGAACAAGCACCTGCGCGCCCTCCGCCTCGGCCTTCTGTCGCCGGTAACCGATCACACGCTCAACGCCGCCACCCGAATCATGCGAGACCATGATCAAGCAGGATGACGCTGATTTGCGGCGTGCAATCATTTGGACAAGGCCAGCATTACGACGGACCCGCCGCAGTGGGTCAGTCGTCACGAAATCAGCGACACGCTGGTCATAGCCGTGGTGCAGCATGTTGAGTAAACGCAGGTTGCGATCAAGCAGCAAACTGCGCGTCCGGCCAAAGGACACAGCCCCGACATGTCGAACAAACAGATCTGTCGCTGCGACATGACGCCAGCCGAGCGCAGAAGCACGACAGCAAAAATCGTTTTCCTCACCATAGCCCTGCGCAAATATCTCTGCGTTCAGAAGCCCGGTCTGAGCGAGGCAGTCGCCCCGTATTGCCATGCAAAATCCGTTGCCGGTTGGCAGATCAACAAGTCCGGCATTGGGAAGGGATTGGAAAACACGATCGGTCGACCGTGCCATACGGCGGTCAGGCACAGGGTTGGGTCGGGAAACCGATGGATAGGAAAGGATGGTTGCATCGTTTGAGAAAGGCGTTGCCGTGCCAATATTATCTGCGCGATCAAGCCATGCCCTCAGCCGCGCGATGCCGCCTTCGGGGATGATCGCGTCACTATTAAGCAAGATCACATCCCGGCCTCTTGCACGCGCAAGCCCGGCATTGGCACTGACCGTGAAGCCACAGTTCTGCCTGTGGCGGATGAGCGTTATCTGACCCTGAGCAGCCATTTCAACCAGCATGATACGCAACGCAAGGTCGGGAGAGTCGTCGTCAATGACAAGACATTCCAGATCTTCGCCGCGATCTGCAAGCACGGCTTCAATACACTGGCGCGTCAGCTCATGATCCCGATAGGCCGGGATGATCACGAGACATCCGGGGCGGCGCAGCGCATCTTCCCGCTCTGGTGCAGAGAGTATTTTTCCATTTTCCGGCAGGTCGCCATGCCCCTCACTATCGCGATCAAGCAGAGCGATGACGGCGGGGCTGAGAGGACTGCCGGTGAGTGCTTGCCCATACCGGTCCCGCAGGAAGATATCTCCTGCGGGCAAGGCCGAGAGCGCCAGCTGGAAATGACGCGGTCTGGCCAGCGGTTTCTCAAGCCGTACTCCCTGCTCGAGCTCTGTCGCCGTCACCTCGACCCGTGTGTCTCCTGCCTCGATGATGACGAGCGGTGCATGATCCGGGTCAGCCGGATACCAGATCCAACCGTCGATCATGTGGCGACGAACAGTTACGAAGCCCTGCACCTGACGTATCGCCGCAAGATCGATTGGCGCACCGTAGAGCACCTTGCCTTCACATTCGACACTCAGTGTCGTAGCGGACATCCACGCATCAGGCAGGACAAAAGGCATGGACTGGTCTGAAGCCACGACTATTCCGTCGAGGCTGATCGTAACCAGTCCATGCGCTTCACCGCACAAAATACCCTCGTTGCTTGTCGAGCACCACCCCGGAGCCCCGGATTGCGCTGTAAACAGCCGCGTCCACGGAAGTGCCTCTGCCGCTGGCGCGTAATGGGAGAGCATTTTTTCAAAGACAGCTACGGCGTCTTTCATGCGCCCAACATGAGACAGGGCGATGGCCTGACCAACCAATGCCTTGCGCATGATGAAACGCTTCGCAATCCAGGCAAAGCGCTCGGAGGCTTCTGCCCAACGCTCTGCCAAAAGAAGCGCCATGCCGTAGGCAAAAATAACGTTCGGGTCATGGTGCGCCATGCGCGCCGCACGACCCAGCCAGTAGAGGGCTGTCGGTTCATCGCCCTTTCCGGAGGCGTCGGTGCCGCGACGATAGGCATCCTGAGCCTTGGCATCGTGCCATCGCTGCCAGTCAGCACGATCTTTCGCCGTGACAACGTGCCCATAGCCCGACTGAACAGGCGGCGGGCGGCGGGATGAAGGCCTGGGCCCCTTAGCCACGTCCACCCATACGACGCTCGAGTCTGGCCAGCTCCGGCGTTGCATCCGTGACACCCTGCGCCTGGGCACGCTCCAGCCAGGTCAGCGCTTCCACCGGATTGACCTCGCCAGCCAGACCGCGCTTGAGATATCGACCCAGCATCAATTGGCCAAGCGCATGTCCGCGTTCAGCGGCACAGCGGAACCAATACTGCGCCTCACGGCGGTTGACTGCCACGTCATGCCCGCCACCGAGCATGGCTCCGGCAGAGAACATGGCTTCGACATAACCCTGCTTTGCTGCTTCGCTATACAGATCAAGCGCACGAGCATGGTCCTTTCCTTCAGGCGCACGCCCGGAGACCAGTATCTGCGCCAGAAGCGTCATGGCTTCGGACATGCGGGCCTGGGCTGCCTGTTCGAGCCATCGAATCGCCAGCGTCATATCCTGGGAAACACCCCGCCCTTCCAGATACATGCGCCCCAGCCAGTATTGGGCATTCACAACGCCATCAGCCGCACGCTGCATCCAGAATGCAGCCTGCGTATCATCACGATCGATACCGACACCTTCGGCGTAGCACACACCCAGATTGAACGCGCCGACCAGATCGCCCTTCTGTGCAGCTTGCAAGAAGCGCGCGCGCATGGATTCGCGATCCTGCTCGGAACCCACGCCAGTCAGGGCCAGATTACCGAGGTCCGCGTCAGCGACACGATCGCCACACTCGGCTGAAATCCGAAACCATTTCGCGGCTTCATCCGGGTCGCGCTGAACACCGACGCCCGTCAGGTAGAGCAGCCCCAGACCACGCGCGGCCGCCCCATGCCCGAGGTCAGCAGCAACATGGTACCAGGTCGCAGCTTCGAGATAGTTCGGGGCCATTTCCTCGCCCCGTATATGCAGATCACCCAGCAAGGCAGCGGCTTCGGCATCACCGCCCATTGCAGCCCGCCTAAGCCATGTTTCCGCACGATCCGGCCTGCGTTTGATTCCTTTGCCCTGAAGGAGATAGAGCGCATAGCGCGTCTGCGCCTGGGTTACGCCCCGTTCGGCCGCTTTCTCGAAATATCCGGCAGCTGCCGTGAAATCAGCCTCCTGCCCGATCCCCTGTTCATTGATCCAGGCAAGAAAATAGAAGGCCGTTGCGAGTCCCGCCTTTGCGGCAAGCCCGAGCTCAGCCGTTCCTCGCGCCAGATCCTGGTCGGATTGAGGCTGGGTATGGAGCGCCATCCCCAAACCGAGATGCCCCTGAGCCGAACCGGCTGCCGCTGCCTTTTCATACCACTCCCGCGCCTGGGTCAGATCGCGCAGGTCTTCCGGGCCATTGGTCAGGATATAGCCTAGCAGGGCCTGGGCGTCGGGTTGTCCCTCGACTGCGGCGAGGCGGCTCCAGTGTTCGGCACGATGAAAGTCGGGAACACGTTTGCGTTCGCGCGTATCGGCCAAAATCTTCGGGCGGTTTTCGTCGAAATCTTCGGGAAAACCCATGAGGTAGAGTGTGCCCAGCATAAGCCGCGCCTGCACATGACCACCTTCAGCGGCCCTGCGCATCCACCTTGTCCCGTCCTCAAGACTGGGTGGCGTTCCCCACCCCTCGAGATAGGCCTTGCCGATACGATATTGGGCCTCGACGTTCCCCTGTGTCGCCAAGGGACCAAGCAGGGCAAAACCCTGCACGGCATTCTCCCCGGTTTCCAGCTGGGTAATTGCGTGCCTTAGCCTTGCATCGCGCGAGACCATCGATGCGAGACGTGATTTCAAAGCCACCCTGCTCTCCTCCGGAAAAGAACCGCCAGCTCAGTTCGGTTCGCGCATGCCGTTCGACATGGCCGGTATAACCTTGCTGAACAGGTACTGAATCATCGTCCGCTTGCCGACCTGGATATCGGCGGAGACTGACATACCTGGCGTCGGGTGAAAAAAGCTCGGTACGCCATGAAGAGTATAGCGGTCAATTCTCAGTCGTACGCGATAATATCCGCTCTGCGAGGGGTCTTCATCGCCTGCAGCCATTTGCCCCATTGCCGCGCTCTTGGCATCCGAGGCTGTAAAAGCATCCGCACTGATCAGACGCACAGTTCCCTCCGCGCCACCATATTGGGTGTAAGGAAAGGTCGCGAATTTCAGAAGGGCATGATCACCAAGCTTGACAAAGCCCGCGTCATTTCCTCTCAAAACGGCTTCAACCTCGAGCGCTGCACCCGTTGGAACGATCGACATCAAAACCTGGGCGGGTGAGATGATCGAGCCTACCGACAGTTTGGCGATATTGAGTACAACACCCTCATCGGGAGACTTGAGCACGACAAGCTTGTTACGCAAGGCCGCCTTCTCGTAATCGCCCACAGCTTCGTCCAGCCGGTGCTGAACCTCGGCTATCTGGGTATAGACCTGAGCCTTCCAGTTCTGGATATATCCATCACGCTCTGCCTCTGTCGCAGCAAGCTTGGATCTGGTGGCCGCCGCTGTCTGCTGCGCTTCGATCTGGGCCCTTTCCGAATCCATCAACTCGCTCTGTGCCGCCAGAGTGGAAAGCTTGCTCCCGACCTGGTCCGCCTGCAGACGCCGGCGCATCTGAAGCACTTCGTTGGCTACGCGCCCACGGCTTTGATGCATGGCGGCACTGGCGAGCGATCCAGTAAGCTGGCTTTGCATGGCCGCGATTTCCTGATCGAACTGGCTGATCTTGGCCGTATATTCGGCTTTGCGTCGTGCATAGGCGGCAGCCTCTCTGGCAGAAGAACTGTCGCTCAGATCGGGCGTATAATCCTTCCCGTCAGCCTCGGCGTGAAGCCGCGTGATCGTGGCCTGGTATGAATCGCGCTGAGCCTTGAGATTGACAAGGTCTGCCTTGGTGATCGTCGGATCGAGATGCGCCAGCACCTGCCCCTTCTTCACGTATTGACCCAATTCGACATCGATCGATCGAATGATGGACATTTCCATTGGCTGGATGACGAGATTGTTGTTCACCGCAACCAGCCGGCCCGGGGTGCTTACCACCTTGTTGAGCGGAAACACGGCAGCCGCAACCAGACCCGAAATGAACAGAGCGCTTACGATCCAGATGATGTAGCGCGCCGATGCCGTAGGCGGCAGGTTGACCAGCGCAGAACTCGGCGAATGGAATTCGAGCAGCGCAAGAGGCAAGCCCTGAGGCGAGAACGGATCATCAGCCTGCCTGGGGACATGCTGCTGGATTTCCGTGCGTTCCTCTTTCCCGTCTCCGGGAACAATATCCTTGTCGCTCATGGCTTATTCCTCATCCATCAGCATGGGATCATCATTCTGATCGGTATTTTCGTTATTACGGGCTGCGTGTTCATGGCGGTTCTGCTGCATCCACAGCATACGGTAGATCTCGCAGCGTTCGAGCAACACGCCATGTGGCGCCACATCGATTACCTTGCCCTTGTCCATGACGCAGATCTGATGACAATCCACCAGTGATGACAGGCGATGGGAAACGATCACCATCGTACGACCCTTGCCGATACGCTGCAGATTGGCATTGACCAGCGCCTCACTCTCGGGATCAAGCGCGGAAGTCGCCTCATCAAGGATCATCAATTTCGGATCGCTGATCACGGCGCGCGCAATGGCAAGGCGCTGTCTCTGGCCACCCGAGATATTGGTGGAGCCTTCCTCGATCGGCGTGTCATAGCCGGCAGGCATACGATCAATGAATTCCTCCGCGCCCGCCAGACGTGCAGCACGAATCACGTCGTCCATCGTATAGCCCGGACGTCCGGCTGTAATATTGTCGCGCACCGTGCCTCGAAACAGGAAGTTATCCTGAAGCACGACACCGAACGAGCGACGCAGATGGCTTAGATTGATCTCGCGCAATTCCACACCATCAAGTCGTAGATATCCTGTATAGCTGCGACTGACGCCCTGGAGCAGACGGGTAACGGTCGATTTACCCGAACCCGACCGCCCGACCAATCCCAGCATAGTGCCTGCGGGGATCTCGAAATTGACGTTGTTGAGCGCCTTGATGGTGGTGCCCGGATAGCTGAAATCGACCTGAGAAAACGAGAGCGCCCCCTTGATCGGCGGGCGCAATCCGGAGGTGAGCGCCTTGGTTTCTGTCGGCTGATTCAGCACCAGCCCCGCTTCACCAAGCGAGGTCATCACCTCGTTCACGTCTTCGAGGATCTTGGCAAGACCCACAAGAGGCGCTGCCACCCGTCCACCCAGCATCATGAAGGCCATGAGGGCGCCCGGCTGAATACTGCTTGATCCGGTCAGGATGAGATAGGCCCCTACGAGGATGATGCCGCGATTGATGAACATGTCGAGCGGCATGACCAGCGTCGAGGGCCAGTTCTGCATGCGACCGGCTGCGAGTTTCCAGCGAATGACTTCGGCCGTGGTCTCGTCCCACTTCTCACGACGCGTTGGCTCGAGCGCCAGGGTCTTGACCGTACGGATGCCGGCGACGGTTTCATACAGGATCGAGCTACGCTCCATCTCGGCACGGATCATCTTGTTATAGACCCGCGTCATCGGACCCAGGAAGATGACAATAATCAGGCCGATCAGACCCGCACAGGCAACCGTCATCCAGGCGAGGGTAGCACTCATCCAGAAAAGGATAGGCAGGATGACGAGAAGCGTGAACATATCCAGGAAGGTGGACATGAGTTTGCCGGTCAGGAAGTCACGCACACGATAGATGGACATGTATCGCCCAAGGATACGTCCGGTCTGCTCGCGCTCGTAGAATTCAAGCGGCAGGGCAAGCAGGCGATTGAATGCATGAAGAGAGATACGCGTATCCACGCGCGTCGTCATGACCAGGGTCAGTTCGCGGCGGCCATAGGTCAGCAGGGTCTCATAGAAACTCAGGATCAGCACGATCGCAGTGATCGATACGAGCGTCGACATCGAATGGTAGTTCACCACACGATCAAGTACCTGCATCACGATCATGGCCGGGAAGATCTGAAGTATCGACAGGACCATCGAGGCAAAGAGAATGTCACGCAGTGACTGCTTTTCACGCAGCACGACACGGACGAACCACATCAGATCGAAAGGTGCATCGGCCTCCGACAAATCGCGACGGCGCTTGACCAGAAGGATGTCGCCCGTCCAGACCTGAGTGAGCCTCAATTCGTCTACAGCAACAGGAACACTGCCCTCATCGCCCAGTGGGTCGCGCAGCCAGACGATGTTCTTGTCCGGATCTGCGCGCACCATCAAAGCTGCAGATCCATCGCGAAACATCAGAACAATGGGCGGCGTGTTCTGCATGCGCACAAGATACCGCCACTTGATGCGCATCCCCTTCGCAACAGCCCCATTCTCGTTCAGCCATCGTGCCAGAGAGGCTGGAGAGGGTGAGTCCTCGCCTGGTTCGGCTGCAAAATCACGCATGTCGAGATCGAGACCGTGAAATTTGGCAGCAGCCATCGCGGCGCGCAGTCGGATATAGACGGGATTCTGGTTTTCGCTGTCCGCAGCGACGCCATCACGATGCTTCACGAAGCTTCCTCTTGTGTTTCACTAAGCCGCTCAGACTTCAGGACGCCCGAATAGCGCGAATACCCCTCCCCCTGTCGAGCAAGAATCTCGTGTTTTTATCACAAAGCATAGAAATTGCTGAACTCGACACGAGATCTCTTCATATTCCCGAACAGTTACTGTGTAAATTCCAATCCAGGCCCAGAAAAAATACATAGAATTTAAATTCGGTAACGTGCTCTGACCATGACATCTTGTTGCAGCAACTCCTGCAACGCCGCCCCGCTACACGCTTCGCAGGCCAGGATTACGAAAGTGAAATATGGGCACGCGCCGCGCATCCTGTCGACAAAAAGCCTGTCAAGGGCGCTTTCAACCTGACCACGCCCTGAACAACAGGCGCAGAACCGGCCGTGCAACGCTCCAGGCAGCAAGGCGGAGGCAAGATGCCGGTAGACTGACCAGCCCCCCGGACAATCCGTGTTGACCGCAAGGCAGGCCCCGGTGTCACATTGCCGGGTCAGTTCAGGTGCCAGCACCTCGCCCTCGCACAGTATATAGAGAGGGATACGTCCGTCTCCTGCCATCAGCCTCTCCCTGCTTTCCACCTGATACGCCGACCTTGTGAGACGTACTGAAGCCGGTAATCATTGCAGGACCGGCGGCCGCAGGCAAAGCCTGACGGGGCCAACGCATGAAGCCCTTCCTCGTGTGCGCTCTCGAATGGCTCGCAGAATTGAGACGACGCATCATACTGGACAGACGCGCTAGCCTCTGAAAAAAGGCAAGCAGCCGTAGCGCCCAGTCGCGGCTCTGCCCCTGCGCCCGACCTATACAGCGAGACTGACCGCCATCATGACACGTCCCCATCTTCTCGACGCCCTGCGTGACCATGTCCTGCTTTGCGATGGCGGGATGGGCTCACGCATCCAGATGCTCGATCTGGAAGTCGAGCGCGATTACTGGGGGCAGGAAAACTGCACCGAAATCCTGACGCTGTCGCGACCCGAACTGATCCGCGAGATTCACCGCGGGTATTTCGAGGTTGGCGCGGATATGGTCGAGACCAACACATTCGGTGGCTCGATCGTCACCCTTGCCGAATTCGGGTTGCAGGACCGTGCCCGCGAGATCAACCGTAAATCGGCCGAGTTGGCGCGTGAAGCCGCCGAGACCTTCAGCGACGGGCGTCACCGTTATGTTGTGGGCTCCATCGGCCCCGGCACCAAGCTGCCCAGCCTCGCCAATATCGATTACGATACCCTCGAGGCCGGGATCATCGAGCAATGCCGCGGCCTGATTGATGGCGGGGTCGATGCCTTCCTGATCGAGACCTGCCAGGACACGCTCCAGATCAAGGCCGCCGTCAATGCCGCCAAGGCAGCCAAGCGAGAACTGGGCTCGGATGCACCGATCTTCGTGCAGGTGACGGTCGAGACCACCGGCACGCTTCTGGTTGGCCCCGATATCGCCGCGGCAGCCACTACCATTCATGCGCTGGACGTACCTCTCATCGGCATGAACTGCGCCACTGGCCCGCAGGAAATGGCGGAGCATGTGAAATGGCTGTCCGAGAACTGGCCCGGCCTGATTTCCATCCAGCCCAATGCAGGCCTTCCCGAGCTGGTGAATGGCACCACGCATTACCCCCTTACCCCTGGTGAGATGGCAAGCTGGGTTGAACGCTTCATTGTGGAAGACGGGCTCAATCTGGTGGGCGGATGCTGCGGCACCTCCACCCCGCATATCCAGGCGCTGGACGGGATGCTTCGCAAGCGTGGCGGGACCAGTCATCGCCCCGCCCCGGTCAAGCGCATCCATCACTGGGTGCCGTCTGTCGCAAGCCTCTATACCCAGACACCGCTGCGTCAGGAGAACTCCTATTTCTCCATCGGCGAGCGCTGCAACGCCAATGGCTCCAAGAAATGGCGCGAGTTGCAGGAAGCAGGCGACTGGGATGGCTGCGTTGCCGTTGGGCGCGAACAGGCCGCCGAAGGCTCCAACGCGCTCGATCTCTGCACGGCCTTTGTTGGGCGCAACGAAATTGCCGAGATGAATGAGGTCGTCACGCGCTTCACGTCTTCAGTGAATGCGCCCCTGGTGATCGACTCAACCGAGACCCCGGTCATCGAGGCGGCGCTCAAATTGCATGGCGGCAAGCCCATCATCAACTCGATCAATTTCGAGGATGGTGAAGGCCATGCAGAAGACCGCATGATCCTGGCGCGCAAATTCGGTGCGGCGGTGATAGCGCTCACGATCGATGAAGTGGGCATGGCCAAGACGCCGGAAGACAAGCTGCGCATTGCCGAGCGTCTGGTCGATTTTGCCTGCACCAGGCACGGCCTGCCGCAATCCGATCTGATGATCGACCCGCTGACCTTCACCATTGCCACGGGCGTGGAAGACGATCGCAAGCTGGGTGTCTGGACGCTGGAAGGCATCCGGATGATCCGCGAGCGCTTCCCCGACATCCAGATCATTCTGGGCCTGTCGAACATCTCCTTCGGCCTCAACCCGGCGGCGCGTGCTGTGCTGAACTCGGTTTTCTTAGATCATGCCGTGAAAGCGGGCATGACGGGTGCCATCGTGCATGTGAGCAAGATCCGCCCGCTGCATCTGATTGCCGCCGAGGAGGTGAAGGTCGCCGAGGATCTGATCTTCGACCGACGCAGCGAGGACTACGATCCGCTCCAGAGACTGCTGGAACTCTTTGCAGGCCGCAAGGCGGCTGATGCCGTTCAGAAGCGTCGCGCCGAGACGCCAGCCGAACGTCTGAAGGATCGTATCGTCGATGGCGATCGCAAGGGCATCGAGGATGATCTTGCTGCGGCGATGGAAGAAATGCCCCCGCTCGACATCATCAACACCGTGCTTCTGGATGGCATGAAGGTGGTGGGCGAATTGTTCGGCGCAGGAAAGATGCAGCTTCCCTTCGTATTGCAATCTGCCGAAACCATGAAGACCGCCGTGGCGTGGCTCGAACCCTATATGGAGCGTGTCGAAGGCCAGGCACGCGGTACGATGGTCCTCGCGACCGTCAAGGGTGATGTGCATGATATCGGCAAGAACCTTGTCGATATCATTCTGACCAATAACGGCTATCGGGTCATCAATCTGGGCATCAAGGTGCCGCTGGCTGACATGATCACCGCGGCCCGCGAGCACAACGCTCAGGCTATCGGTATGTCGGGCCTGCTCGTGAAATCGACCGTGATCATGCGCGAAAACCTTGAGGAGATGGCGCGTCAGGGTATCGATATTCCTGTCTTCCTCGGTGGCGCGGCACTGACGCGCAACTATGTGGAAGATGAATGCGCCCGCTCCTACGGGATCGAGACCGCAGGGCGCGTCGCCTATGCACGCGATGCCTTTGACGGGCTGTCGCTCATGGACAAGGTGGTGAACAACCAGTTTGACGATTATCTGAGCGCCATCCAGACGCGCCGGGCGGGCAAGCAGCGCAAGGTCGAGCGGGCGCCCGAGCTGGCCGAGACACGCGGCTTTGCGCCCATCGACAAGGAAGCGGCGCGTGCCCGTCGTGCCCGCGTGGCCGGAACGCAGCCTGTGCCTGTGCCGCCCTTCTGGGGCGCCCGCGTGGTCGAGGCCGCACCCGCTGCTGTGCTGCCCTTCCTGAATGAGCGCTCCCTCTATCAGTTCCAGTGGGGCTTCCGTAAGCAGGGGCGCTCGCTCGACGAGTTCATGACCTACGCCAAGCAGGAGCTGCGCCCTGTGCTCAAGCGTATGCTGGCACTTTGTGCGGAAGAAGCCATTCTCAAGCCTCAGGCCATCTATGGTTACTGGAAGGCCGCAGGCGAAGGGAATGACCTTGTGCTCTTTCATGAGGATGGCGTGACCGAGGCCGCACGCTTCGCCCTCCCCCGCCAGCCACGTGAAGATGGCGAGTGTATCGCCGATTTTGTGCGGGATATTGATGATGCCGAGCGCGACGTAGTGGGCCTTCAGGTCGTGACAGTGGGCCAGAAAGCGTCTGATCTGGCGCGGGACTGGTTCGAGGCCAATCGCTATCAGGATTACCTGTATCTGCACGGGCTTTCGGTCGAAATGGCCGAAGCCATGGCAGAATACACGCACAAGCGCATCCGTGCCGAACTCGGTTTTGCGGGTGAGGATGATCGCGACATGGAAAAGATGCTGGCGCAATCCTATCGCGGCTCGCGCTACTCCTTTGGCTACCCGGCTTGCCCGCGCCTGGAAGATCAGGAGCCCATTCTGACGCTCCTCGATGCCGAGCGCATCGGGGTGTCGCTATCGGATGGCTATCAGCTTCACCCCGAGCAATCGACTTCTGCTCTCGTCATGCTCAACCCTCGGGCCAAGTATTTCACGGTCTGACCCGAGTGTGATGCCGCGTTTTCCCGAGCGCGAGGGCATACTTGCCGGGAATTGAAATTGGCCCCGCATCTCTTCAGGAGCTGCGGCGCCACCCTGGCCGGCCACTCCCTTGACCGGAGAGGGAAGAGATAAGGCGATGGGACAGAGATGACACATCCGGATTTTTCCGCTTTGGAACAACCCGAGATCAGAGAAGCCGCCGATCGCATCGCTGGCTATCTGGCTCTGACCACTGTCGATGATGCGCCAAACCGGATCGACCTTATTTGCCTCGCGGGCAATGGCGTATTGGCCTGTGTTGATCATGCCGCGAGCCTGGCGCGCCAGCATGATTGCCTGTTGCTGATCACCGGCGGAATCGGCCACTCGACCCCGCCACTGGTGGCGGCTCTCGCCTCACGCCTCGACTGCGCCTCCTCCGCTCTCGCCGGTCTTTCGGAAGCCGAATTGATCTCTCGGCTGATTGCAGCAGATTCCCTCATCGCCCGTGACCAGATCATTCTGGAGACCCGCTCGACAAACACGGGTGAGAACGCGGCTTTTACGCGCGACTTACTCGAAGAGCTTGGGCTCAGGCCGCATCATGTCGTTCTGGTTCAGGACCCGCTTCTGCAACGCCGCACCGAGGCGACGTTTCACCATGTCTGGCGTGACCAACCGACCCAGTTCTTTTCCTCTCCGCCTTTTACGCCCCACCTCGGAGAGGCGGTAACGTCAGAATCCTGGACGGAAGAGCGCTACCTGTCCCTGCTTCTTGGAGAAATCCCCCGACTACAGGATACGATCACGGGTTATGGCCCGAAGGGACGCGGCTTCATTGGGCACGTTGATATACCCCGGATAATTCTCGCGGATCACGCGCGGCTTGCCGCTCTCTTCGCGACGCAAGCCGCGCGCTGACCCGACAACCCGGCATGAGGAGACATTCCCGTGCCGGATTACTCTGCTGCTGCCTCAATACGCGTAGGCGAGACCCGCACGCAGGGTGAGGCCGTTCTGGATGCCGCTTGAGGTCCAGCGTCCCGAGACCTGCCCCTCGCTCATGCTCTGATAGGCATAGCGGTATGTGTCATGGCCATAGGATGTGTAGGCGTAGTCCCCGCCGGCCGTCAGATGCCAGTGGCGGGTCATACGGTAATCTGCCCCGAGACTGCCTTCCCAGCGCGGCCGCGTCGAGGCACCATTCACGCGATAGGTTCCCGTGTCGAGAATCTCGGCCCAGCCGAACCGACCGCGCAGCACCAGACGATCGGTCAGCGCATAATCCGCATTCAGGCCGAGTCCGACGAAAAAGGCATTCTGCCCGCCGAAGCTATCGTAGCCATAGCTGTCATATCCTCCCTGAACGAAGGGTGTAATGAGCGCCTTGTCATTCAGAAGCAGGAAACCCTTGCCGATTTCGCCACGGCTATAGGTCGAGTTGGCACTTTGCCCGCCGTTGGTCTGCCACGCGTCGCTGCCATAGGACGAGCTGTAGCTGCTCGCATATTTGTCATTACGCGTTCCCGAGCCGAGCCGGAAAAGTGCCGAGGCATAGAGATTCTCTATCCGCCCCAGAGAGATCATGGTCGAAGCGTCCACCTGAAATCCCGGAACCCAGCCGATGCGGCGGGAGCGGGATTGCGACGTGGAGTGATAAGGGCGGTACCACTGACCACCCGTCGTCTGATACTGGCCGCCATAGCCCCCCACGAGATTATCAAAAATCCCGGCCATTGAGAGACCGATCTCCCGGTTAACAGCGACCACAGGCACTGGGTCGGCCAGAGCCGTAGATACCGTGAGAGCTGAGAGGAAGGCTGCAGCGGAAAGAAACTTTAGGCGCATCGAGGTTCCAGAAAGAAACGAAATGTATCTTCCTGAAACCCGAACACGTTACGAGGTCAACATACCTCGGCATGTTTCATGACAAAGTCACGATTCGTTATAAAACGGGTAATCGATGTATCCCTCGTCTCCGCGGCTATACCACGTCTTGATATTGTCTGACTGAAGCGGAAGATCCTCAGACAAACGACGCGGAAGATCAGGGTTGGCAATGAATTTACGACCAAATGCGATGGCGTCGGCCGTCCCGTTGGCGACGGTTTCAAGAGCCTCCTCACGTGTGTAGTCCTGATTCAGAACCAAAGGATTACGGAATACTTCACGAATCGGGCCATGCAGCTTGGGCTGGTCAGTCTTGCCAAATGTACCGTTTGTGCCGGGTTCACGCAGCTCGAGGAAGCCGATGCCAAGATCGTTGAGCAGCTTCGCCGCCGGGACGAACACGGTCTCGGGCGCGCTATCGATGCAGCCCTGCGTATCGCCATTCGGTGAGAGACGCACGGATGTCCGGTCTGCCCCGATGGTGGCGATGACACGTTCCGTCACCTCACGCAAGAAGCGGATGCGGTTTTCAGGCGATCCGCCATATTCATCCTCGCGATGATTGGTCCCGTCACGCAGGAATTCATCAATCAGATAGCCATTGGCGGCGTGGATCTGCACGCCATCGAACCCGGCTGCGATGGCGTTGCGCGCAGCAACCTCGTACTCGCCCAGAATACGCGTGATATCGGCCTTGGTGAGTGCGCGTGCCTGCTCCGGCTCCTGCTTACCGTCATAAGTGTGCAGCGGCGCGGGCGCAGAAGTGGGCGAGCTGGAAACCGGCTGCTGACCCGTCACGCTGGAATGCACCATGCGTCCCATATGCCAGAGCTGGACAACGATCTTGCCACCCTGTCATGCACCGCCCTGGTGATCGGCTTCCAGGCCTCGACCTGTTCCTGCGACCAGATGCCGGGCGCGTAGGGCCAGCCCAGTCCCTCGCGACTGATACCGGTTGCCTCAGAGATGATCAGCCCGGCGCTGGCGCGCTGGGCATAATATTCTGCCATGACCGGCGTCGGCACATGCTCACGTGTGCCACGGCCACGTGTGAGTGGTGACATCAGGATCCGGTTCTTCGCGTCGATGGCGCCAAGCTGGATCGGATCGAACAGAGTTGTCATAATGCTAAGTCCTCATGAACCCATGGGGGTTTAATTCGATTTTGATCGAACAATATCAGGAATGGGGATGCGTCGTCGTGACGACAACCCCTCCCCTCCTGTTTTTTGGAACCGGACAGCCCAGATGCCTGACTACGATCACCCCGTTGTGGAGAGCCTCACCCTGCTGGGAGTCCTGCGAGGGCTGGCAGATCCGATCCGTCTTGAAATCGTTCAGCACCTTGGTTCGGTTCCCGAAGCGAGTTGCGCCGCACTGCTTGGTGATCGGCCACGCTCAAGTATGTCTCACCATTTTCAGGTACTGCGTGAGAGCGGGCTGCTTCATACGCGCATACAGGGCGTGCAGCATTTCAACTCACTTCGTAGAGACGATCTCGATGCGCGTTTTCCCGGATTGATGCAAGCCGTCCTCGCGGGGTAAACCGCCCCGAACACTCAGGGGCCTTAGTGCCAGACGCGTTGGGCGACATTACGCATCAAATGCATGGATGATCGGCCACCGCTCGTGGTGATGCCGCACCATCTGGGCATGGACAAGAAAAGCTTCAGCCAGTGGACGGGAATTGTCGAGATGGGGCCTGTCTATGAGCGCCTTGGCCTTGAGGCGGGGCGTGCCGAAGCGCTCGTCGTACTGACCTGACCAGAAACGGCGGGACGTTTGGCGCGCGTCGTATCGCGTGCCAAACCGCTCCCCGGAGCGTTCATTTTGGTGCCTGCCTCAGGCTCCCGGCGCGGGAGGGAGATCAACTCAGGGACTGAGCGCGAAACGCGCCATCACACGATTGGACTCAGGGCTCCATATGACAATCTGCTCGCCTTCCGGGGTTGCGATCAGCAGTGACAGACTGCCGTCGGGGCGTACGATCTGTGAAAGCACATGCCCGCCACCGTGAAGGGTGAACACGGCAGCCCCATCCCCTCCTTTCTGACTGGACCTGGGTGCCACGATGTCGCCTTGCCCCGTCATAGGGGAAGCAGAAACCTGTCTCTCGTGCAGGATCGCCCGATGGGGGTGCATGGCACGATGGACTACAACGCCGATCAGCCCGGCCGTACCGATGACGATCATCACGCCCATGCCGATGACCGCAGCCATCAGGACACGTGAAACAGGGGGCGGCGGCGTAGTCATGGCGGCAAATGATCCTAATTGCTAAAGGGGCGCATGACCGATGCCCATGCCCCCGATGAAAACCGATTCGAGTTTGTTGTCACGCCAGAGCAGGCAGGGCAGCGGCTCGACCGCTTTCTGGCCGATTCCATCGGCACGCTCTCCCGTTCACGCGTCAAATCCCTGATCGAGGCCGGGCAGGTTTTCTGCGACGGCGTCATCATACGCGAGCCTTCGGAAACCACCAGAGCCGGGCGACGCCTCGTGCTGATCGTGCCGCCTGCCGCCCCCGCTCGCCCGCAGGCCGAGGATCACGCCCTGCCGATCCTGTTCGAGGATCGCGACCTGATCGTGCTCGATAAGCCCGCCGGTCTGGTGGTGCATCCGGCGCCGGGTAATGAGACAGGCACACTGGTCAACGCCCTGCTCGGTCATTGCGGCGAGGATCTGGAAGGAATCGGCGGCGAAAAGCGCCCGGGTATCGTGCATCGTCTCGACAAGGATACGTCGGGACTGATGGTCGTCGCCAAGACGCCGCTCGCGCATAATGCGCTTTCCGATGCCTTTGCCGCGCGTGATATCGATCGAGCCTACAAGGCGCTGGCATGGGGGCTTCTGCCAGCCACCATCAGTTATGATGGCGCGATCGGGCGGGACAAGCGCGACCGCAAACGCATGACAGTCGTCACCCAGGGGGGCAAGCACGCCCTGACCCATGTGCGCTGCCTCGAAGCCTTCGACGCCTCCGTCAGCCTGATCGAGTGCAAGCTCGCGACGGGTCGCACTCACCAGATACGCGTGCATCTCTCTCAGGCTGGCCACCCCCTGCTTGGCGATCCGGTCTATCTGCGCCGCATCCCCGCGGCCGCACGTGGATTGCCCGAGGCTGCACGAAGGACAGCGCTCGACTTCCCTCGTCAGGCTCTGCACGCGGCGCGGCTCGGTTTCACCCACCCCCGGACAGGGGAAAAACTTCTGTTCACCTCGGAGCCACCAGAGGATTTCCAGTCACTCCTGCGTGCGCTGCGAGGGCGCTGACTGGAGGGCGTTTTCATCCTGTTTCAGGCTGGATAAGGGCCGGTGCGCCTCCTGGACTATCGGCCGGGTTAAATAGGAGTAATGTGGTACGTTTTCTTGACTCGGAAAAAGCTGTATGATCCACTCATAGCCAATCCGACGAGCTGACGCGCCGCCGGAACGGACGTGCCGCCTGATATCGCTCAATGGGAGGGTATCGCGCGGTGACGTAAGTCCTTCCTTATCCATGCGTCACCCGCCAGCGGGAACCAACAGGGTGAATACCCGTATATCTGGTTCCTTCTCTGTCCGGGCGAAAGGAGTTGCAGCCCAATGGCCTCTTCCGCCGTCATGTCAATCGGCCCTGAAAACAACCTTACACGGTACCTTCAGGAGATCCGTAAATTCCCCATCCTGTCGCCGCAGGAAGAAGTCGAACTTGCCCGCCGCTGGCGTGACAAGGAAGACGACGCTGCTGCCCACAAGCTCGTTACCTCGCATCTGCGCCTCGTTGCCAAGATTGCCATGGGCTATCGTGGCTATGGCCTGCCGCTGAACGAACTGATCAGCGAGGGCAATATCGGCATGATGCAGGCTGTCAAACGCTTCGATCCCGATCGCGGCTTCCGCTTGGCTACTTACGCCATGTGGTGGATCCGCGCAGCGATGCAAGAGTACATCCTGCACTCATGGTCGCTCGTGAAGATGGGCACCACCGCGTCGCAGAAGAAGCTGTTCTTCAACCTGCGTCGCCTGAAAGGCCAGATGCAGGCCATCGATGATGGTGACCTGAAACCGGAGCAGGTCGACAAGATCGCCACGACGCTTGGTGTACCCGAGCAGGACGTGGTGTCGATGAACCAGCGCCTCTCGGCCCCGGATCACAGCCTCAACGCCCCTCTCCGCAGCGATAGCGAAGGCGAGTGGCAGGACTGGCTGGTTGACGATCAGGAAAGCCAGGAGACGACGCTGGGTGAGGCGGAGGAAATGAGCGGACGTCAGGCCCTGCTGACCGAGGCCATGAAATCGCTGAACGATCGTGAGCGGCATATTCTGACCGAAAGACGCCTCAAGGACGACCCGTCGACACTTGAGGAGCTCTCACACGAATATGGCGTGTCGCGTGAGCGTATCCGCCAGATCGAGGCGCGGGCGTTCGAAAAGCTTCAGAAGGCGATGGCCGCCGAAGTTGAACTGCGTCGCAAACAGGACGAAGGAATCTCCCTGCATCATCATGTGCAGGCCTGATCCGATCCCGCCGGGTTTGCCGTCATTCTGCACTCCCGGCGACAGGGCTGTTTTTTCCTGTCCAACCTGCTCAGCGTCACGCATCACCTGAGCATCAGGTGCGATGTCTTAGTGTATCTACGTCGAGAGCACCACGCCGCCTTTTCGGCATCCTCTCGCTGGTAGCATGTCAGTCACGACAGAATCTGAATAACTGGTGTCGTCCATCGCACCCGCATTGGTCGCAGCATTTCCGACGCCACCTGACGCGGCCTGCTCCCCTCCGACCGGGCGTTATCATCACGACGGTAATAATCTGTTCCGAAGAGGGGTAAAGCCATGACGCCCGTCCACCCTGCACCCGCAAAGCGTCTCCTGCCCCGGTCTCTGCGTCTGAGTGAATTTCTTGCACTCTACGGGGGTGGCCCGCTTCTGGTGCTGGCCCTGCGTCAGCCGGGGATACTGTTCGCCGGGTTATGGATCGGTGCAATCATCGCGTGGCTGTCCATACGTGGGCGTCTCCCTGTGTCGCATGACGTGCAGCGGGAAATACGGGCCGTCTTTGTACGCTTCGGGATTCTGGGGAGCGCGCTAACAGTCCTGGCCTATTTTCTCTGGCCCACCCATTTCCTCGACCTCCCCCGACACCGACCCGGCTTCTGGCTGGTCATTATGGGCCTCTATCCCCTGCTTTCCGTCTGGCCGCAGGAAATGCTCTACCGGGGCTTCCTGTTTCATCGCTATCAGTCACTGTTCGTGACCCCAACGCGTCGGATACTGGCCAGCGCAATCACCTTTGCCTTCGCTCATGTCATCTTCCTCAACTGGATTGCCATAGCCCTCACCTTCGCTGGCGGCTTTCTGTTTGCCCGCGATTACGAGCGTCACCGCTCGTTGCGCCTCGCCTGTCTGGAACATTCCCTTTATGGCTGCCTGATCTTCACCATCGGTATGGGGCGATTTTTCTACACGGGCGCGGCCTGGCATCACGGCTGAATGACAGGGCTGCGCATGGCGGGCCGACAGGGGGTGGAAATCCTCTCGCGGGATCGCCTCCCCCCTCCGCATACCGGCTCAGCCGTGCTTCATCCTTGCCTTGACCTGCTCCTGCAGAACCACAAAGTCCCGTTCCCCGTCTCCCGCTTCGATGGAAGCCGCAAGACGGTCATGCACGATATCGGCATAAGGCAGGTCCAAGCCGAGTTCATGCCCGGCTTGCAGAAACATCTTCACGTCTTTCAGGCCCAATGTGACAGGCGCCCCCGGATAATCATAGGCGCGGTCAACCATCAGCTGACCGTAATTTCTGTGCACCGGGGCATTGCAGAAACTGTTGGTCATGATCTCGAACACCAGCGCCGGGTCTGTTCCCATCTGCTCGTTGAGCGCAAAAACTTCCGCCATCTGCTCAATGGTCGAGTAGATCATGAAGTTGAGACTGAGCTTGACGAGATTGGCCTGCACCGGGTCATTCCCCACCCGGAAAATCCGCTGGGCGAATGCTTCCATGACTGGGGCTACGCGATCCAGCACGGCATGCTCACCGGCAATCATGGCATAGAGTTTTCCAGCCTCGGCGGCAGGGGGCCGACCCAGCACATTGGCGCTGACATAATGCTGACCACGCGCCGCATGACCATCGCGCAGCCGACGCGCCTGATCGAGTGAGAGCGTGCTGCAACAGACATGAACGGCCCCGTCACGCATGGCCTGCGCGAGTCCGTCTGGTCCAAAACTGGCTTCCTGAGTCGTGGCATCGTCAAACAGCATGGAAAACACGACATCTGCCTGCCTGGCCACCTCTGCGGGTGTGTCGGCCACCACGGCGCCGCGCGCGACGAGGGCGTCGGCCTTTGAACGGGTACGATTATAGACCACCACATCATGCCCGGCCTCGAGCACTTTCATGGCCATGGCATGCCCCATGGCACCGAGTCCGATAAAACCTGTCTTCATAAGCCGTCCTCCCGGATGATCGCCTTGCGAACATGAAAGGCGAATAAGGCGAGCCTACCGGCTTATTTTCTGGCGTTCCTGCGCGTATACGCCATAAATCAGCGCATGGACGCCAGATGCAGCATGGTCCCGCGTGAGGCCGCAGCGAACAACGCCCCCTGGATTCTAGGGGGCCACATGGAACAGGGAGAGCGCCGTGAGGCCTGCCCGCATGCCCATGAACGCGGTCAGGTTTTTGGAATTGCGAATGGTGTCATGGCCTTGCGTACCCAGACGGCCCAATGGCTGATTGGTCCAGGGCAGATACTATGGCTCCCACCAAACCTGATCCACGAAGCCCGCTCCCATGGTGCGATCATGGGTTGGAGCCTTTATCTCCATCCCGAAAGATGCCAGGCCTTGCCGGCTCATCCGTTTCTGTCGCGCGGGAGCGATCTGCTCAATGCCCAGGCCGTCCGGCTTTCCCGCATGGCGCGTAGTACGTCATGGTCACAAGTCGTGGCACGACTTGCAGAAAGCTTCTGGGATGAGTTGCTCTCCCTGCCTCAGGACACGGGCGCCCTCCCCTTTCCGCAGGATGAGAGGCTCAGGCGCGTAGCGCAGGCGCTGACAGATAATCCCGCAGACCAGCGCAGCCAGCCCGACTGGGCCAGGCTGGCCACCATGTCGGAACGCTCCTTTGTCCGCCATTTCAGACAGGATACGGGGCTGCATTTTTCAGCCTGGCGACAACGCGTGCGCATTGCCCACGCCTATGAACAGCTCGGCCAGGGGGAGAGCGTGGCCAGCGCAGCCCTGAGTGCAGGATACGACAGCTTTGCCGCCTTCTCGAAAGCCTTCGCGAGTCTGACCGGTATGCGGCCTTCCATCATCAAACACCGGACGGATCTCGCCCGGCGGTGAAACGCCTCGCCTCAGTGATCAGAAGCACCGGGTTCGGCGTGGCCCGCCTGGCTTGTTGCCGGCAACGCCGTCAAACAGGCTCAGGCTGGGCAGTTTATTGCAAACCTGCCGATCAGGCTGTCAGGGCGGTCTGCTGCACCTCAATCGGCTCTCGCAGATAGATTGCGGTGTCAATCACCTCTATGCTCAATATGATCGGGTGCGTGATGGCACAAGACGCCAGGGGCAGCCATCCATAACCGTCTGTCCAGCGTGCGCCCCCCTCACCAAGATGCCATCCCGAAAGCTGCTCACCTGTCAGATGGGCTGTGACGGCAAATTGTCCCTCACAGGAAAACCCGTCAATGCCACCGATCAACACGCCCAGCCGCCGACGGTCATCGACATAAGGTCCGATACTGTCACAAGGCCGAGCAGCGCGCGACGCGATATGGACCCCTGTCGTACCGGGTGGAAGCCGGAACACATATCGCGAGCCATCACGACGCATAGGACGGATGTCACAACCCGCACCAGTCACAAGATGCAGGTCCGGCTCGCCTGTCAGATTGGCAGCGTCCTGCACGGAGGCACCACGAGCGAAACGCTCATGCAGTGCCTGCGCAAAACTACGTTCAACACAAAGCGGCAATGCGTAACGCTGTGCAGGGGGCACACCGAGCGAAACAACATTATGTGTCCCGTTGAAGACGTGCCTGTTGCCCGTATCAATGTAACTCTCGGCGGGCGTATTTTCGGCCAGGATGATCGAGTGCTCGGACAGCTCTATATGATAATATTCGTAGCTCTGTATCGAGAGGTCATATCGAATGGTCGTCCCGTTCACGAGCATACGGATGGGCAACATCTTGCCCTCAAAAGCGAAACAGTGCTCTGGCGTTACAAGCAGGTCGCGAGATGGCACACCAGGCTCGAAAGCGCTCTCCACGATGCGTACCGGATAACCCGCAAGATCGTCAGGCTGCCAGGGCTCGAACCGGTTGAACCGCCGACCAATCCATATGATCGGACGAAACACGATGTCGCCCTCGACCTTGCACGCAACACGCTCACCCACCTCGAGTTCCTCGACGAGCACCTCACCGCGCTCGGTCAGGATATGCGTACCCTTGAGGTAGCATATTTCGGTTACAGCCTTGTCCACGACCAGATAAGCGCCATCCCCCACCGATGGATCCCTGACAACCGATCCTGACATGGCCGACAGGATGCCGCCTGAACCTACCTGACCGCCGACAACGGATCCCCCCGATTGTACGAGAGTGGTGTTGTTGTCGTAACCGCTATTATAGAAGACATCATCAACCGAGCTTCCGCCCGCGGCGATGGTCACAGGGTCTGAATTGAACTGATTGCCTCTGGTCGTGCCACCCGAGTAGATATAGACACTTCCATTGGCTATGTAGGAACTGGCAAGCGTGCCGCCATTCTGCACAAAAACGTTATTACCATATCCTGAAAGACCACTGGCTGTCGCACCACTCATTACCCAGAGTACTGCGCCATTCCCTAGCGTGGCCGGAGCCTGCACAGATGAGGCACCATTTGTATAAACCGTTACCCCGCCTGAATTGACTGCGCTCCATGTCCCGTTGAGCACAGTACCCGAAGGGGTTGCCGGCGTTGCAGGAACAGTGACGGTGCCGCCAATAGGCGTGTAGGTCGCAAGATATGTGCCAGGATCTGCATTGTATCCGGAAAGATTGACCCCGGAACCGATAACTGCGGACCCCCCGGATCCGACATGCAGACCATCGATTGTGGCCCCGGTAGCAGCGCTGATCGTGGTATTGCTCGTGACATTGGCATGCGTGACAACAGCGCCACTCGCGACTTTCACGCTTTGCACAGCCAGTCCATACCACGAGTATGTATCATCTGTGGAGCGTGCGCCTGTGCTGAGGGTGACATCACACCCGTCCATCCGGTTGTCATGAAGGACGCCGCCACTGTCCACACGTACATACGAGCGTGTGATATGGGAGCTCAGGATTGTCCCACCCGCGTTGACGCTGACCGTAGGAATTGTTCCCGAGATGCAGGTCAGACCCGAGACTATCGCACCGCTACCGACGTAGAGCGTCGCCCCATTCAGGATAACAGGGTCGCTGACAGTGGTTGTCCCATTCTGGTAAACGGTCTTGCCATTCACATTGACTGCCGACCACACCCCATTCAGCACAGCGCCTGTCGAGACGACGTCACCATTCCCGAGATATCCAGAAAAGGTCATCGTACCCGACTGGAGATAACCACCATTGAGCGCCTGAAAGCCGCTTGTGGTATCCGCAGCGATCGAGGCCGAGCCGCCATTGATTGCCGTAATGTTCGAGCCGACTGCGCCGGCCTGTACCTGAAGATATCCGCCGCTCCCCACAGTAGCGCCGGTCACTGTCGCACCGTTCAGTGCATAGCTCCAGGTTGATCCGGCGCTACCCTTGACATAGGTATCGTTGATCGACTGGGCACCTGAATTCAGGGTGGTGCTAACGCCACTCAGGTTATTCCCACTCAGAACACCACCATTGGAAACGGTCAGTGTACCGCCATTCAGATCAGCGCCCCTGACAGTACCGCCAGCCTGGACCGTAATTGCCAGGGAAGCGCCCGAAAGCGACGTGACAGTAGCACCATTCATTACCGTGATCGACGTGTTGGCAGCGAAGCTTGCAGGCTGACCAACATACGTTGCCCCGCTCTGAAACATGGTCTGACCGCTGACATTCACAGCCGACCACATGCCGGACAGTATGGTTGCCATTCTGACACTCCTTGAATCTACGCGCACGACCCGAACATGGCCGGGAATTCAGTTCTGGAGAGTGCCATCCAGGCAAGCTCCTCCCTTCCACCACCCCCTGCACGCACCTGAGATCGTACCTCCTGTTGGCAGCCATTATTTGCTTCTAGCAAACCGGTAAATAGTACACTTACCGAAATAACCATGAATAACCTGGCGAACTCATTTTTTAACGGCTAATTAATTGTTTTCATTCATCATTACAAACTTGGTTTTAAGTTTTACTTTGTGTGTCTTGTTTGTTGTTAGCATAGTTTACAAATTTACGTTACAACCATACTCAGGTGGCCGAGCAAGACGAATCCTCAACTCCATGACCAGGCCAGGCTCAGAACCCATTGATTCAGGTGGGATTTTGACTCAGGTTCTGTGAGTAGATTGGGTATAGGCACCCTGTATTGGCAGACGGACGAGCATGTGGCTCGTTTGGAGCCTTTTTCAGAAAAACCCTGGCAGGCCACGCGTCAATAATCGGCAGGCGTTGAGCGGGATCATCTTCGTGAACCGCAACGGGCTGCTGCGCTGGCGGGAAACACCCCGGAAATATGCCCCCCCGACGCTCAACAATCGCCGGAAGCGCTGGGAGCCCTGCCGGGGGTTTTCGCCCGCATGATTAACGGCTGGCCGCTCACCTTCTTCATGGCAGCAGGCTCGATCAGTGATTCCAAAGATGCTCCGGCCTCGCAGGACAGTCTTTCTGCAGCGGAATGACTTTGGGCCGATTGCGGCTATGACGCCGACTGGTTCAGAAACGGATTGGAGAAAAAAGGGATCAGACCCTGCATTCCAGGCCAGAGATCCCGCACGACACCCTTGAGCTACCGCAAACGCCAATACCGGCACCGCGATCGTATCAAGATCAATTTCGGACGCCTCAAGAACTGATGCTACGTCACCACGCGCTAAGACAGACGTTCGGCCGCGTTCTTCTGCGGCGCCTGCCTCACCGCAACCGTCATGTGCGGGCCATGAGGTCTGAGCCTAGAGGAATATCGACAGAAACTGACTATGAGGCATCTGGTCGACACCACGCGCGCGCGCACTCTGCGGCAGGTGAAATGTCCAGGCTTCCTGATCAGACAGAGACCCAGCGCATCACAAGCAAACCGTTTCTGTGGAATACTGAGAAGTTTGCTGCCTTCTTGCGTGCCCGATCACGCCGCAGAATGCTTCGACAGATTTCAATCAGGCATGAATACGACAACCGACCAGAATTTCATCTGTCAGCCAGACCTTATAAGCCATGCAAAATTGGAAATTGATCGAGATGCCGGCGGCAGAGCCTGCAAGAGGCAAGGTCTGGTGTCAGGAAAGAGACCTTGCTTCTTGCGCCAGCAATCTGGGGTCGGCCTTGCGGCCCGTCGCATTAATCCTCGAAAGGATCGCGCATCAGGATGGTATCATCGCGCTCAGGACTGGTGGAAAGCAGCGTTACCGGAGCCTCAATCAGTTCCTCGATACGGCGAATATACTTGATGGCCGCCGCGGGCAGATCAGCCCAGCTACGCGCACCGAAGGTCGTTTCCTGCCAGCCCGGCATGGATTCCAGAACGGGCTTCAGCCTTGCCTGAGCAGCAGGGCTGGACGGGAAGGAGGTGATCACCTTGCCATCAAGCTCGTAACCCACACAGATCTTCACTTCCTCGAAGCCGTCCAGAACATCGAGCTTGGTCAGGGCGATACCACTCACCCCGCCAACGCGGGCTGCGCGACGAACGAGCACGGCATCGAACCAGCCACAACGACGGGCACGCCCGGTGACCGTGCCAAATTCACGACCGCGTTCGCCGAGATCCTGCCCGACCTGATCGAACAGCTCGGACGGGAACGGCCCCTCGCCCACACGGGTGGTGTAAGCCTTGGCAATGCCGAGCACGAAACCCACCGTGCCGGGGCCGACACCACTACCACTGGCCGCGACAGCCGCAACCGTGTTGGAGCTGGTCACGAATGGATAGGTGCCGTGATCGACATCAAGCATGACAGCCTGCGCCCCTTCAAACAGGATACGACGGCCTGCACGACGGGCCTCGTCCAGACGCTCCCAGACCGAACAGGCGAAGGGCAGCACGCGTGGGGCCAGCTTCGCCAGATGATCCAGGATTTCCTGCTTTGTGAAAGTCGGCGCACCGAGACCAGCAAGAAGCGTGTTGTGATGAAGCAGCAGCTCATCCAGCTTCCAGTCCAGCGTCTCGGGCTCGGACAGGTCACACAGGCGGATGGCACGACGGGCCACCTTGTCCTCATAGGCCGGGCCGATACCGCGCCCTGTGGTTCCGATCTTGCGGTCGCCGCGTGCGGCTTCACGCGCACGGTCGGTCGCAACATGCAGCGGCAGGATGAGCGGCACGTTGTCAGCCACCCAGAGGGTCTCGGGATTGACCACCAGCCCCTGCGCGGACACACGGTCGATTTCAGCAAGCAGCGCTTCAGGATCGACCACCACGCCATTGCCGATCACGCCGGTCTTGCCGCGCACGAGGCCGGAAGGCAGCAGGGAGAGCTTGTAGACCTGATCGCCCACCACCAGCGTATGACCGGCATTGTGACCGCCCTGGAAGCGGACGACGATATCCGCACGGCTGGCCAGCCAGTCCACGATCTTTCCCTTGCCTTCGTCACCCCACTGGGTGCCGATGACGGTGACGTTGGACATGCTCTTTTCCTTTTACAGCGTGATGAGTTCGTCAGCGACGAAAACAAAGGGGCAGTTCAGACGACGCGCTTCAGCAGCCAGATCCTCGACGCTGTCGAGACCGGCAACCGTGGCATAGCCCTCCCTGCGCAGTCGTGCCGCTCCCTCGGAATCCTGCGATTCCGGTGCGATATAAACGCGCGGACGCAGCGTGATCGGTCGGGCCGCCCGCAGCAGGACCTCAGGGCGGAATGTCAGACCGCAGGCTGGCTCCTCACCCTGCGCCTGATAACGCCCGCCACGGCCCAGCTCTTCGCGCTGGCTCCGGGCAAACACGGTCATGCAGACTCCGGTGTGATACTGCCAGCCCCGAAATTCAGCCGGGTCGACGGTCAGGCGCAGCCCCGGTGCACGGGCATGAATGGCGCGTACTACAGCCATCAGACGCTCGGCATGGACCCTGATTTCGGGCGGCAATTCGAGCTTTTCCAGAATAGCCAGCGCCGCATCGGACGGGCCGCAGGCTTCGACCAGTGCCGTCAGCACGGCAGCGACAGGGCCGCCCAGCTCGGCAACAGCGGCCATATCCTTGCGATCAAGCGCATGAACAAGGGCGGCACGCCGTGTGCCGGTATAGCCTGAAAGCCGGACAAGCGCCTGAACAAGGGCGGGACAGGAAAGATCGAAGGAGTAATCCGCAATACCCAGCCGTTCCAGCGCCTCGGCCGCAATCAGCACGATCTCGCAATCGGCCTCGACAGAGTCCACGCCGATCAGCTCGATCCCAGCCTGGCTGATCTGGCGTTCACCCTCTCGCCCGGGCGTGCCAACCAGAATACAGGCCCCAGCATAGGACAGACGCAGCGGGCGCGGCGTTCCGGCAAGGCGTGTGGCCGCAATGCGGGCAATCTGGGTCGTCATGTCAGGGCGCAGGGCCATCATGCGACGGGACTCTGGGTCCATCAGGCGAAAGCTCTGCTCCTCAAGCGCCTGACCGGCACCATGAAGCAGGGATGTCTCGAATTCGAGCAAAGGCGGTCTGACGCGCTCATAGCCATGAGCGGCAAACACATCCATCACGGATTCAATACCCTGCGCCTCGGCCTCGGCCTCGTGTTGAAGAAGGTCGATAAACCCCGAGGGCAAGAGAGCGGTATCGGGCTCGTCAGTCATTTTCATGCGGCGTATTCCATGCTGACCGTCTCATAGGCCCAGTCGAGCCACGGTAGAAGAGCCTCGATATCGGCGGCGTCGATCGTGGCGCCCCCCCATATGCGCAGCCCCGGCGGTGCATCACGATAGGAAGCAAGATCAAAGCCTGCACCAGCTTCAGCTACGAGGCCCGTCAGCGTCTTGACGATCTTGTGCTGGGCTTCGACCGGTTGTGCGGCAAACCAGGGCGCGACAATACGCAGGCAGATGGAGGTGCTGGAACGCTGCGCCGGATCAGCTGCCAGGAACGCCACCCAGTCGGTGCGCTCGACCCATGCCGATACGATATCGAGATTGGCACGCGAGCGGGCCTTGAGCGCCTGCAACCCACCTATGGACTGAGCCCATTTAAGGCTGTCAAGCGCATCCTCGACGCAAAGCATGGAGGGCGTATTGATGGTGTCGCCCGAGAAAATGGCGTCGATCAGCCCCTTGCTGTTGGTCAGGCGAAAGATCTTGGGCAGCGCACGGGGCGTTGCGGCCTCGAGACGGGCTACCGCACGGGGGCTGAGCGCCACCATGCCATGCGCGGCCTCACCACCAAGGGCCTTCTGCCACGACCATGTCACCACATCCAGCCGATCCCAGGGCAGATCCATGGCAAACGCCGCCGAGGTGGCATCGCAGATGACCAGCCCCTCATGCACTGCCGGAACAGCCTCGCACCCCGGCAGGCAGACACCCGAGGTCGTGCCATTCCAGGTCAGCACCACATCATGCGACCAGTCGATGCGCGTCAGGTCGGGCAGTTCCCCGTAAGGGGCCTCATGTACGACAAGATCATCAAGTTTGAGCACATCGCGCAGGTCCTGCGCCCAAAGACCCGAAAAGCTCTCGAAAGACAGCACCTCGATCGGCCTTTCGCCCGCCAGCGCCCAGAGGATCATTTCCACCGCACCGGTATCAGAAGCCGGCACGATACCGATCTTCCAGTCTGACGGTGCACCCAGCACCTCATGCGAGCGGTCAATGACGTCCTTGAGCCGTGCACGCCCTTCCGGAGCACGATGGGACCGGCCGAGCAGAGCGCCATCAAGCCCGCTCAGCGTCCAGCCCGGACGTTTCGCGCAGGGGCCCGATGAGAAGAAAGGACGGGCGGGTTTTCTGTCAGGGCGTTGGGGCATGATCGGTCCGGTAAACTGGCAGGCAGGCAAACTGAAAGAAAGTTTGCGAGATATGCCGGACCCGGACAGCAGGGCGCAAGTCACGGCCCGGTCAATAGCCTGTTTTCAGCCTGTTTTCGGTGAAAAATCTGGTACGAGAGGGGGGATTCGAACCCCCATGCCTTGCGGCGGTCGATTTTGAGCCGACTACGTCTACCGTTCCGTCACTCTCGCCCGATGGCCGGATTGTTAGCGAGTATCCGGACAAAAGGCAATCTATACCCTGCTCCTTGCTGCCTGTCCCTGCAACGCATCAGGCCAGCCGTGGAGGAATGGGCAGTCACGGAACGAGCGATTGCCCCTCAGACAGCAGACGGGCAAAGTCGCTCGATGCGACTGGGGGAGAAAAAAGATAACCCTGACCGATCCTGCAGCCGATACGCTGGAGAATGACCAACTGATCCGTCGTTTCAATGCCCTCGGCCACAACCTCGACTGATACGGCCTCTCCAAACCGGACAATTGCCTCCACGATGACTTCCATTGATGGTTCTGTGCAGATCTGACGAACGAAACTGCGATCGATCTTGATCGATGAAATTGGAAAATCGCGCAGAAAGCTGAGCGAGGAATAGCCTGTCCCGAAATCATCCAGCGTGATGCGCATGCCTGCCCGGCGCAGGACTGTCAGGGCACGGCGAAGATAATGCTCGCTGTTCTGATAGAGAACGTGCTCGGTGAGTTCGAGCTCGATCAGCCGGGCCGAGAGACCGAACCTGTCCAGACGGGCAAGCAGTTTCTCGGCATAGTCATCCTGCATGAACTCGACAGGGGCGACATTGATCGAGATATGAGGCGGTTCGAGGCCTGTGCGGTGCCACAGGGCAATATCCTGAAAGACCCGCTCCTGCACCCTCGCGGATACACGTGTCGCCAGATCGTATGAGCGGAAAATTTCCGGAAAAGCTTCAGGCCCACAATCCACCATCCCGTCACGATACCAGCGCATCAGGGCCTCCGCGCCGACGATGTGGCCGTCAGTCAAGCTGACCTTTGCCTGATACGCTGGGTAGATCAGATCATCACGCAACATACCACGGATTAGATTGGACTGGGCTGTCACGCCCTCGCCCAGTCTGATCATGGAGGGGTCGAACAGCCTGTACCCGCCGCGACCACGGGCCTTCACATCATTGACTGCAAGCAGAGCGTGATGCTGAAGGCGCCCAAGGGTGTCACCATCACGCGGATAGAGCGATGCGCCGATACTGAGCCCGAAGGTGATCTGCTGCGTACCGATGCGCACAGGCAGATCAACGAAACTCAGGAGCGCCTGGGCATGAGCCGCCAGAGCCGCGGCATCGACACTGCCCGTCACGAAAACCGAGAATTCGTCGTCGCCGCTGCGGGTGATCAGCCCCTCACCCGCCGTCAGCAAGGTCAGACGATCGGCGACAAGCCTGAGGATGATATCGCCTATATCACGGCCATAGAGGTCATTCAGATCACCCAGGTAATCGATATCGACCAGCAGAAAGCCCAGATTTGCCCCTGTACCCGCCGCACCCTCGAAGTGTCTGCTTGCCTCTCGTTCAAAATCACCCCAGGTGGGCAGGCCGGTCAGGGAGTCATACATCGCCCCTTCATGTGATCCTTCCAGGAGGGAAGCGGCCTTAAAGTCGTCAGTCGAATTCTTTCCGGCCTCGCCTCCCGGGGGGGAGCGTCTCAGCTGGTGCGTTACTGTTGCCCGACGCTGCGCTTCCAGAACATCAGGAGGGGAAAGGGGAAGGGAAAGCCCGGCGACACCAGAACCCGATCCGTTACCCAACGGGGAAAGAGCTTTTCTCACGATCGATACCTGTGAGTGAGACGAGCCTCCTGAGCCAGACTCAGCCCCCCGGGTCGATAAGGCACTGAGCAGAGGAAAATCCGCTTCGGGATGCCCGAACAGGATCCATCCCCCCCCCGTCATTCGTACCCAGCTTCTGCCAATGCAGATCGGTCTGTACCGGGGCGCCATCATGATGCCGAAGCGTAACATGGCGCTGCACGCAATATTCCATCGAGTCCGGGCAACGGCAGGGGAGTGATTGCTCCGATCGGTCGATCAGATCGGTCCAAAGGAAGGGGGCAGTCCGCAGACCAAGCCCGGAGAAATGGGTCCAGTTCCTGTTGAGATAGGACACCCGCCCATCCGGATCAACGTGGCAGGCCAGAAGCGGCAGCCAGTCAAGGACATGACCGCCCGGTCGGACATGGGCGTTTGATGTCAGCTCCTTCATGCGTCGCCCACGATGACGTGCAAACCATCGTGCGAGCTGCGTCCCGCGCAGAAACTGACCGTCTGCCATTGCGTACGTGCGATGCAACAGGAACGACTGTGCTCGATAATGGATGCGGTCATCGGAGTATCACGCCTTGAATCGACACCAAACGCGCAGCGACAGGCTGAGGTTTGCCCCGTCGCTGCAGGATAGAATTCAAGTAGATCAGCCTTCCAGGCCGCACATGATAGAAATATTTTGTAACGCCGCCCCCGCGGCCCCCTTGCCGAGATTATCCAGACGCGCCGTCATCACGACGTGACGCCAGGTTTCGCTGCCATGAACACGCAATTCCATATTGTCCTGATCCGCGAGGGACGCGGCATCGAGACGGGCGATATCCGCTGACTCGACACTGATATGGCGAGACACGGCATAGTAACTGCGCAGGCACGTCTCTATATCGGAGATACGCACATAACCCGGCAGATCTGCCAGCTGCAGCGGAATGGAGACAATCATGCCCTGCGCGAAATGCCCGATGGACGGTACGAAAAGCGGGCGCCGGGTCAGACCAGCATAATGCATGATTTCAGGCACATGCTTGTGCTCAAGGCCCAGGCCGTAGAGCTCGAAAGCGGGTCCACCATTTTTCTCATGGGCTTCGATCTCGGTGCGCCCCCCCCCGCTATATCCACTCACAGCATTGATCGTTATCGGATGATCTGCAGGCATCAGCCCCGCATCGATCAGGGGGCGCAGTAAGGCGATTGCCCCGGTAGGGTAACAGCCCGGATTCGCCACTTGCCGGGCCGAGGCGATACGCGAGGCCTGCCCGGCATTCAGTTCCGGAAAGCCATATTCCCAATGAGGCGCAATGCGATGCGCGGTACTGGCATCGAGAATCCGGACATTGCCGAGGTCCGCTGCCAGGGCAACAGTCTCGCGCGCAGCATCATCGGGCAGACAGAGAATCACAAGGTCGGCATTCTGCATCATTTCCAGTCGTGCCTGCGGGTCCTTGCGTTTGGCAGGATCGATCGAGAGAACCTCGACAGGCAGGCCACGCAGGCGATCCCTGATGCCCAGCCCTGTCGTCCCAGCTTCACCGTCGATGAAGACCCGTGTCATCAATTCGTTCCCTCACTAAAATATTCCATCTGGACGAAGTAAGCATTTACATGGCTTTCTCCAACATATGATGGAAAAAGATAATCTTTCACACCATGTAATTTCTCGCGAGGGTGAGCCGCCTCTTCTCCATGGCGGCAAGCTGAAGGATCGACATATTGCCATGATCGCCCTGGGTGGCGTGATTGGTGCCGGGCTGTTCATAGGCAGTTCAGCTGCTATTGCCGCAGCAGGCCCGGCAATTCTTCTGACCTATATCGGCACAGGTCTCCTCGTCGTCATCGTCATTCGCATGCTGGGCGAGATGCTGCTCGCCAGACCCGGCATCGGGACCTTCATCGATTGTATCCGAACGGCACATGGTAACTGGGCAGGCTTTCTGTCGGGCTGGCTGTACTGGCTGTTCTGGGTCGTTACAATCGGGGCCGAAGCGATTGGTGGCGCTATTGCCATGCAGGACTGGCTTGCGCTGCCTGTCTGGGTTCTGGCGCCTACCCTCATCATTGCCGTCAATCTGATCAATCTCGTTTCGGTGCGTGTTTTCGGCGAATGCGAATTCTGGCTTTCGCTCATCAAGGTGGCGACCATTATCGCCTTCTGTGCCCTCGGGCTGCTCAGCCTGAGCCATTTCATCGGTCCGCACCCGCGCGTTACCCACAACGTCTTCAGTCATGACGGACTCTTCCCGCATGGATGGGGTGCCATTCTGGCGACCGTACCTACCGTGCTTTTTTCGATGATCGGGTCAGAATCAGCCACGGTAGCCGCAGCTGAATCCGAAAATGCCGAGGAAAATCTGGCACGTGTCACACGCACAATCGGGGTGCGTGTGACGTTGTTCTACATCCTGTCGGTCATCCTGATCCTGACTCTTGTCCCGTGGACGGCCATCGAGCCAGGCTATTCACCGTTCGTCACCGTCATGCGCCATATTGGCGTGCCGGGTGCCGCAACCCTGATGCAGATCGTCGTCTTCACCGCCATTCTATCCTGTCTGAATTCGAGCATCTACATCACATCACGTACCTTGCGCGGCCTGGCCGAACTCAATGATGCGCCTGCCGCATTTGCGGCCCTCTCAAAAACCGGCGTACCCCAGCGGGCCGTGACTTTTTCCAGCGTCATTGGCCTCGCTGTGGCTTTCTGCTCGATCCTGTCACCGAAACTGATCTTTGCCTTTCTTCTGGGCGCAACAGGTGCGGTCATGCTGCTCATCTATGGGCTCATCGTCTCATCGCACCGCATCCTTCGCCTTGAGGACCCAGCAAACCGGGCCTTCAACCTGCCTTTCGGCTCGGCACTCAATCTCGGCACGCTGGGCGCCATCGGGCTTGTTGTCCTCGCCATGCTAGCCCAGGCGGCACAACGCGAGACCATTCTCGCCAGCCTTGTAAGCGTCGCAGCAATCCTGGGGCTCTATGTCTTGTGCAGGCGGGGTAGATAAGACAAGCTTCGGACTTCTGGCGCAGGACCATGAGGGCGTATGGGGCCCCATTCTGCGCTTTGGTTTCTTTGACAGGACGATGACCATGAAGGTTTCCCCTCTGCGACGTGGTGCCTTCAGGGCATCGATGATTATGCTGGGATGTGCATTGGCTCCGGGTGCGCCGATTTTCCACTCTCTCTGCCCGACCGGTACGGCTTTTGCTGCCGACACAGCGAACCGGGGGCAGTCTGCACTGCCGGCGCCCGATGCAGGCCTCCTTGCCTCTCCGGCACGTCCAGACACTGACCGCGCCCGCGATGTGCAGCGCAAACCGCTCGAATTGCTGGCGCTTGTCCCCTTGCCCAGGGGAGCCGCTGTTGCCGACCTCATGCCGGGCAGCGGTTACTTCACGCGTTTGCTAAGCCTTGAGATCGGCGCGACAGGCCATGTCTTCGCCGTCATTCCGGCTGAAATGGCGGCACGTCATCCGCAATTGTCCCAGACAGCACGGGCCATTACGGCCAATCCCGCGTTCAGGAATGTCTCGGTGGTTGTCACGCCGATCATTGACTTTCATGTCTCGCAACCCCTCGACCTCGTCTGGACCTCGCAGAACTATCATGACGTCTATGGCGGCATGGGTCCGGAAACAGCACTCCGCATGGATCAGGCCATTTTCCAGGCGCTCCGCCCGGGTGGATATTATGTCGTGATCGACCATGTCGCCCTGACCGGTACCGGCACGATTGCTCCGACGACACTGCATCGGATTGATCCCGCCCTGATCATGAAGCAGGCCGAAACCGCCGGCTTCCGCCTCGTCTCAAGCAGTTCTGTCCTGCGTAACCCAGCCGATGACCACACCCTCCCTGTTTTCGACAAGGCCATTCGTGGTCATACAGATCAGATCACCCTGATCTTCCGGAAACCATCAGCCAAGGGTGATGGAAACTGAGCAAAGCGGGGCCTATGCTCCGGTAAGCCACCTCACCGGACTGGAGCCCTCTTTTGAACACCCCCACCCCAACCGACCAGCCAGACAGCCGGACAGCCGCGGCGCAGCTCGATCGTTTGATCACCATCATGGAACGACTGCGCGATCCGCAGACCGGCTGCGCCTGGGACAGGGTACAGACCCATGAGACGATTGCTCCCTTCGCCATAGAAGAAGCCTATGAAGTGATGGACACGATCGCCCGCGAGGACTGGGAGGCACTGCCAGACGAGCTGGGCGATCTGCTGCTTCAGGTGGTTTACCAGGCGCGCATCGCCCAGGAGGCAGGGCGTTTCGATTTTGCCGATGTCGCACGGCTGATCAGTGACAAGATGGTGCGTCGTCATCCCCATGTATTTGCCGAGCAGACATCCGACCCCGATCTGTGGGAGCGCAACAAGCAGGCTGAGCGTGACGCCAAGGCCGAATACGGAGTACTGGCGGGTATCGCCCCCGCCCTGCCCGCTTTGATTCGCGCCGAAAAACTGGGCAAACGCGCGGCACGGGTCGGTTTTGACTGGGACAGGCCGGAGCAGGTTCTCGAAAAGATCGAGGAAGAACTCGACGAGGTCAGGGCCGAACTTGCCGAGGGTGACAAGGCCCGCCTTGAGGACGAGATTGGCGATGTGCTGTTTACTGTCGCCAGTCTGGCACGCAAACTCGGGCTCGACCCCGAAGCCTGCCTGCGGCACGGCAATGCCAAATTCACGCGCCGCATCGAGACCATGGAGCTGGTTCTGGCAGAGTCCGGCAACACGCTGGCCGAACTCGACCTGCCCGCTCAGGAGGCATTATGGGATGCGGTCAAGATCCGTCTTGCCGCATCGCCGACAACTTGAACACCAGGTTCATCCTGCCCCATTTCCTGCTTACCCGTTGATCACGCAGTCATCGGGACGACGACTTCATGACCTCCCCCGAAGACAGCAGGAACCATCAAATGGTGGTTCCATCGCACCGTGATTGCTCCGACACGACACCGCACACTGCCATCGTGTTCACTATCATCCCGCCACGCCTGAAGCAGGCAAGGTGACCAGTAGCGAGATCATGTGCCAGGGTGCCCCTCTGGCAGGATTTGCGCGAAGAAAGATCCCATCCACAAAACCTGTTTCATGACGCGCCTATCGTAATGACATCAACAGTTATCAGGTACATTGCCATCAGAACGATCATGGCCAGCACCATTGTCATTAACGATCAATAACGATTGACACTCTATTTAGAAAAATTAACGGACATAGCGTTATCGTGTTCGCGAAATAAAACGTTTTATTGACGAATCATCTACTGCATGAAAAAAGCGCCCACATCGCCTGAGGACATGCGCTTGAGACGACGCAGGGCATGTCTCATCCGGGTACGGGTAATTACCGCTGATAGAATGTTGTTAACAGTCATCTGTTACAACGAAATTTTTCTTGTACTGATAGTGAGAATAACATGACACACGATGGTATCAATAATATTTGCAGATACCTATCGCGCTGGACCAAATCCAAAATTCCGGCAGAATCCCTCTCATGTGCCTTGGTGTTTGCGATGGGGTTATTCTCGTTGTGTCAGCCAAGGCAATGCCATGCCCAGAGCACAACCTATAACGGAACCATCAAGGCTACATTGCAACTGACATCAGCGTGCCAGATCGGTGGAACGGCGCTGACGGGCACCACCGATTTCGGGGTGCTGGCCTTTGATACACAGACGACATTTTTCGATCATGTGGACAAGCAGGTTTTCCCCAGCGGGGGCGATGTCATCACCATGACCTGCTCACCGGATGTCACACCATCTCTCACAGTGACGGGTGGTACCAATGATGCCCAGAAAACCGAAGCTCACAATCACGCTCTTGCCAACGGCACGTCCTATATTGCCTATGATCTGTATAAGGATGCGTCTCTCAGCACCGTTGTGCAAAACAACACCCCCATCTCGCTGACGCCCAACGGCAACAACTACACGATCAACCTGTTTGGGCGCGCGTTCGGCAGCGGGTCTACCTCGACCCTGCGAGCAGGCTCCTATTCTGACACAATCAACATAACCATCTGGAGAGATCGAAGAACCGTTGGTTGATGGAGCTGGCTGGTGATTTAGTGCTTTGTCATTCTGACTGACGGCTCCTGGGGTGACTTTTGGTCTGCGCTTTGGGCAGATCGGGCGCTGTTTCCTCCG
>NZ_JBXWTO010000019.1:0-50619 GCF_057319415.1 Asaia sp. A2 | reverse complement strand
CGTTTTGGCATCGGGTACCCGATCCGATAACGCCAGGCCCAGGAAACGCATGAAGGACAGACGGTCGTTGATCAGATACTCCGTCCGTTCATCGGAGAGATTGTTCAGTGTCTGGATCACCAGGATCTTGAACATCAGTACCGGATCGAACGGCGGACGCCCGCCCTTGCTCCCGTCTGAGTAGGCCAGAGCCTTCTCCAGATCAGGACGAAACACCTCGAAATCCACAGTCCGGGAAAACGCTTCGAGCTGATCACCAAGCCCGCTCAACCGGGCAAGCCGCTCCTCAACGTCAAAGAAACCACACTGCTTCATAGCGCCATTCCCTCAGTCAGAACCGGACGAATGGAATCACAGAGCTGGTTTCAAAACCAGTGGGTTCTTCGAACCCTCCACGTGGCAGCGACATTCGCCTACAAGCAGGCGCCCGAGGCGACAACCAGACTGGCCGAGGTGGAGAAACTTCACGCGAGAAGTGATTAATGGTTGGAAGTGATTAATGGCTGGTAGGATGGAAACTTCCGCACGTTGGTTTTGTCTTGTTGAACGCGCTGGTGGGCGATAACCAATCGATCTGAAGCGGGCTCAACTGCCAATGGTGCAGAAATGTACACTACTGCTCTTAACCGGTCCTGAGCCTAGTATTGGCCCGTACGGCAAAGCGAGGCAAACCTTGCGCTAATGCGGCTGATTGATGGTCAAAGTCTGAAGACGCCCTATCACGGACGTCGTCAGGTAACCTCGCATCTTCGCAGGCTCAGATGCAACGTCGGGCGCAAGCGTGTATGTTGGCTCATCGCGTTGACGAGGCTGCACGCGATCAATCAGAAGCCGCCCTCATGCGCTCTGTGCATACATGCATAGATCAACATTGATCCAATGAGATTCCGACCGAGTAATTATGAAGGGATCGTCAGCGTGCCATGACCGGGAGGATGAACCGCATAATATCATCGGATTATCGAGCGCAGTCCGTCAATCTTGTCCGCCAGAGCAGCAATCGCATGCTTGAGGTCATCAGGAATATCCGAACGGTTTGCGGCGATATTGAGGTTTTCGGCATCAGTTTGTATCTCCAGGACCAGCTGCCGTGTTTCGGTCTGTATCCCATCCTCGTCATAATCGTCGTGCATTGAACTCACCCCGTAATTTTTGTTCCAGCGCCACTGGCGGTTAACGCATCAACCGCAGGCTTCGATGCTTGCGAAGCCGCAGGTATCAGTCAAATCATTACGTCTTGACTCCCGCACTTCAGAGTGCGGCATCAGCGATGTACTCCAGGGTCTCGCTACCGTCGGAAGTGACGTGCCTGAGGGCCACCGTCTCGCCCATCTGGGAAAACCAGCCCGTGAGCAAGCCGGCATAGAACCCCGCGAACCACGTGCCGACCGGCGTCCCAAGCGATCCAACTTTGGGATAATCATGCAGGCGAACGTTCAGGATATTCTTCCGCTGGTCATAGACAAGCTGAAGCCGGCCCCACCCGATAAGCGCGAGAAGAGCATTACATTCGAGCTCGAAGGAAGCGGTGGTATTGCAGGCAGGCAAAGGCAGACGCGCCGCCATGCGTTTGCCAACGCTGAAGAGAAGCGCGTCGCTTTCCTCCGCGCCAGCCTGCAATTCGAGTTCGGTTGCAAGGGAGTGAACAAACAGGGAAAAATCAGGCGAAATCATTTCGTCCCCAGAAAGCTGTATTTGGCAGCGACAAAAGCTCGTACTTCGTTCCAAGGCCCAGCCTTCTGATAATCCGCGTTCAGGCTGAGCTTGAGGTTAGGTGTCATGCGATAATCGATGGCACCGTAGATTCCACCTGTAATACCATTGGCGGAATTTCCATCCTGATACGCATAGAGCGGGGCGACATTCGCCAGCAATGCCTGCGTATCCGAATTGGCTGGAAAGGTTTGGGACCGCGACGAGTGATAGGTCTGATAACCAACACGACCGATAACACGCCAGTCGATCTGCTTGTATGTTCCTGCATAGGTGACCGGGAAAGTGAATGCGACGAAGTTTTGAGGCGAGAAATACCCACCATTCCCGAAGGTAAACTGATACTCGTTACGATCATAACCAAACCAGGTGAGGTCCATCCCCAGATGCAGGTTCTGGCGCAGATCGGGGCGCTCCTGACCCCATACCCTGATTTGTCCCCCTGCCCCAGCTTCATAGCCGGTATTGCTTCGCGTGTTACGCCCCGTCAGATAAGAGCCACCGCCACGCGCGTAAAGCGAAGCATTTTCGTCACCGTAAGCCAGTTGGGCGTAGAGCCGGTTACGTACGACGCCCCCCAGGTTGCGCCTGAAGCATCCCGAAGGCCGGAATAGGAGATCAGGGAATCCTGCACTGACCGACGTTCTGCACCAATAGTCAGGACGGTATTGCGTGCAAGTTTGGGCGAAATACTTATGCCGCCCAATACATTCGTCACCGCGAAGCCAAGAGGCGATGTGCCCGCATCAAGGGTGAGCCAGCGCCAGTCATAGCGCGCCGAGAGCGCAACACCCGTTGCATTCATCGAACTGCTCTGATTGAGCGCGCCGCCTATGACACTGTTGAGAGGATTATATCCAATATCACGCAGCCCGTTCACGTCGCCGCTTCGATAGGATCGACTGCTGAGGAATGTTGGCGTAGCAGCAAGGCGAATATGCCCCGCGCCCACGGGCAACGAACCGGCAACATCTGTTGTGACATTGCCCAAACCGTTCAGTCCGGAACCAGAACGACTGTCAATGCCCGGGGATATTGTCACCGAGGCCGCCATGCTGTCACTGATCTGTGTCAGTTCGTCATCCATCTGATGGATCAGCGGGTCGGTCTGGTTGCTCTGCAGCGTGACGTCCTCGCTCGCAAAGGGGTTGGCTCGCCGGACAGACGACTCACGGCCTGGCGAAATCTGCTCGACGCGCAAAAGACGCGCCTGGGCTAGCTCGCGCACGGCTGCGCGAATATTTCCCCTGGCTCGATCGAGCTGCGCCGCAGCGTACCAGCTCCTGGGATCTGTCGGCGCTATCGCGTTCATCTGCTGCACGTACCCGCTCGCCTCCGCATAGCGGTGCATTGAGATACATGTCTGGATCAGCGCCAGACGCGCATCAAGGTCGCTTGGGTCGTGCTGCACAGCTTGCAGGGTGATCTGATATGCCTGGGCATATTGTCCGCCCGAACTGTAGAGACGAGCGAGCGCCAGATTGGCAGCGACCGGTGGGTTGGGCCTGTCGAGCGCAGGCGCCAGGGCCTCGTAAGCCCGGGCTCGATTACCCTGATCATTGAGATGATCGGAAGTCGCCACAGCAAGGCCGGTATCTATCTGGGCAAGCTGCGTCGCCTGCGTTGCGTCGAGTGACTCGCCCTTCAATGACGATGAAAGACGCCGGGCGCGCTCCAGATCCTGCAGGTGGAGATAAGCCCCAGCATAGGCAAGTCTCTGGGCGCGATTCAATCGCCCCCCGGCACGGGCAATCTGCAGATCCAAGACCTGGGATGCCCCTGCCCGATCTCCCCGGTCATAGAGCGTTGTCGCTATAACCTGTGCCAGGCTTCCGTCGGGGTCGCCTTGGTCGAGCATGTGCGCAAAATAGAACCGCGCTGATTCGGGGTCAGTCGGCGCGTTGATTACCTGCGCGCGCAGATCAGCCTGTCTCAATAACCTGCGCAGATCGGGCGTCATCAAACGTTCCGGAACCTGCGCCCTCAGTTCAGCAACCGCCCTTTCGTCACCGGTCTGGGCCGCATAGAACAAGGCCGCTTGCAGCGTAGCAGGATCCCGCGAACCATCGCGCTGCATCAGAGGTGTCATGACCTGCTCTGCATCGGCACGACGGTTCTCAGCGAGGAGCGCCTGCGCATAGTGCAGCCTCGACCAGGACGACAGCGCATTTTCACGGTCGGCACGCTGGAAGATTGCCAGCCTGTCTGTCTGCGTCGAGGCCTGATCTGCCTGGCTGTCATAGATCAGCGCCTTGAGCTGCGGGTTATCCATCGAACTCTGCGAAAGGACAGAGTTGGCCTCATCATAGCGATGGTCCTCGATCAGCGCTCGTACGAGACGCTCACGATAGGACGTGTTACGGGGTTCAGCCGCGATCAGCGCCTGATAGGCCTCAATTGCCTCGTCACGTCGACCGGTGCGCTCCATGATATCGGCCCGCATTGCACGGAGCCACGATTGCCCCGGTGACTGCCTGATCATCGGGTTGATGAGTGCCAGGGTTTCGGCATAGCGTTCGTGGTTGAAGAGGTAATTTGCCCGTGCATAGGCGTCGTCGAGCACAGCGCCACTCTCGGCAGCCTTCCAGCGTGCTGCCGAGGCCGGATCCGCTTCCATGGCATGATCGAGATAAGTTTTAGCCTCGGCATCACGATGCTGCCGCATCAGGGTCACGCCAAGCCCTCCAAGGGTATCAGCATCGTTGGGGGCGGTTGTGAGGGCCTGACGAAAGGCAACGACTGCCGCCTGTAGATTACTGGCCCGGAGTGCATCCCATCCCTTCTGGCGTTCGACCTCAAAGGGTTTCAGGGTATTGCCCAGCGCGCGCCCACGAAGAGCCTGGATATCCTTGTCCTCGGGGTGGGTCGCGAGATACGAGCTGATGACAGCGTCGGAGGATGCCGTGGCGGGAAGCCAAAGGACCGACTGACGCGTGGTCGTGTTGATCTGCTGACGTTGCGCCTCTGTCAGGCCCGGCATTTTTGCCAAAGCCTCCAGACGCTGGATTCCGGTGACACGGTTTTTCTCATCCCAGACCAGGGACTGGGCATAGGCGATCTGGTACTCGACGTTGTTCGGCGCGCCTGAAACCAGTTTTGCCAGACCCTGCTGCGCCTTTTCGCGCTGGGCGGGCACACCAGCGAGCGTGCGGTAATATTCAAGCGCATAAAGCGACGGCGGGCGATCGGGAAACGCCTTGACGTAAGCTGCCGCCGCCTGCGCTGTGGCACCACGTTGAGCCAGCGCACGCGCATTCTGTATGTCGGTCCCGGGAGCGGACCGTGCCTGCAGATCCATGTCCAGCAATCGTCCCGCATCAGGATCATTGCTGTGATCGCGGATCTGCTTGAGGATACGATGTGCCCCGGCGATATCGCCGTCCTGCAAGCTCATCTGTCCTTGCAATACAAGAACATCCGGGTCGGAAGGGGCGAGTTGCCGGGCCTGATTAAGCGCAATGCGCGCATCATCCATGCGCCCGTGCTCAAACCAGTAACGAGCGCGCTTTACCACCGCCGGAAGGATTCTACCGCTATCCGATGACAGGCTGCTTTGTGACGGCGGCAGGGATGCGCCATCAGCAAGGGCCTGACCAGAGGTGAAACTGGCGAGAAGCGCTGCGCGCAATGCGATCCTGCGGTATCCGGTACGGTCAGTGGTCACGATGCATTTCCCTGGCGCGACGTCGTGCATGGTTGGTGAGAACGTGGAACAGGATCAGGACCCCAAGTCCCACGCCAATGACGGCCAGCAGGATGACACGGAAGGGATGATCACCGAGATACAGATCAGGCCAGAACCAGAAGGGCAAGGATCCAATTGAATAGGTCGGCAGATTGCGGGTTGCGAGGATATGCGTGCCATTGATCAGCGTCAGATCGCCCTGGATCATGGGCTGGGTTTTCGGGCTGCGCATGGCCTGTATGAGGCGTTCGAGCCCCTGGGGCGTCTCGCTGAGCATCAGCAGCATCGTGGCATCAGAAGAGAAAGGCGAGCGCCGCTCGATCAAGGCACCACCGTCTCCAAGAGACGTCGTCGCACTCAGGGCTTGCAAGGTGCTCGCCTGTCCACCGCCGTCGCTGCCATTTATCGAACGGGCGAGCAGACGAAAAGGCTCCAAAATGCCCGAGCGGGTATAATTAAGCGTAGACCCGGAAAAACCGTAAGGCGTACCACGCAAAAATCGCTCGACTGCAGGCGAAGAGACTGAATTATCCATGACGATCAGGTTGCGTGTCTCGTTTTCAGACACGGCATCGGCGTGAAGAACAGTCAGCCCGGAAACCGGGAAGTGAGTCGACGCACCAAGCATCCCGACCATGTCCAGGAAGGCTGATTCCACACCCTCAGAGTGATTGGCCGGCAGGACGATCGCCGTATCAGACAGATCAGCCATACGGGTGAACGGAAAGCCTGAATTTGCGAAATACGCCAGATTGGGCAGTTGAGTATAATGATAGGCCCGTGTGAGATCGATTGTGGAATCCGGATCGATGCTCATACGCAGATCCTGCGTCATGCCACTGCAATCGCGTCGACCGACAGGGCGACTCTCCAGATAGAAACCAAGCGTATTGGCACCGTAAATGGCCCAGGGCGGAATGGAGACATGAGCGGATTGCGCTCGAGAAGCATCGGGCCACAGGCGACGAAGCCAATCCGGCAAATCGGAGGGCGGTGCGAGCGAAACGCTCTTGAGATAGATACCATTGACGCTGACATCCACATGCGAGCGCTGACGGTCGACTTCCGTTCCCAACGGTCCACGCACCGTAAAATGCATGCTCAGGGGATGGGATCGCCAGGTATAGATATCAGGCGTAGTGCGGAAAGGAACAGAGATTGTCCCTGGCACATATCCATAACCCTGCAATGACGAGAGTGAGACAAGGTCACCGATACGAATTGGCTGACTGCGCGACACAAAACCCGGAGCATCATAGGGCTTGCGGGGCTCTATGGTCACAGGCGGTGCATTGATGCGGGATGCGTGCGGAAAACCCTTGCTTGAAAAAGCAACCGATCGCGCGGCGGCCAGAACCTCGTCATCGGTCCGCCCGGTCACGATAAGGACCGCACCAAATGGATCGTTGGTATTGACGGTCTCGATGACAGTTGGTCCCGAGATTGTGCCCTGACCCGCCAGCGTCTGTCCGAGCCCTGAAGCAGGCCCGACAACAACAGCCCCACCAGAAGGTGGCAACTCCGAAAGGACAGGAAAGGAGGCACCACGGTAGTCGCTGTGAGCGCCAAACCAGGAAGCGAGAACTGCGGAGGCTTCAAGTGTATGTGGTGAACTCTGACGTGCAATCACGAAAGGGACACGAGCAGGCGTCAGGACAGCTTCATTGAAGAAGGGGGCAGGCAACGCTGCCAGATCACGCGACGGCGGCAATGGCGCCGACGTGATGGAAAGGCTCGACTGCCCAAGGACCTTTGCCCAAAGCAATGAACTCGTCTGGTCACCGCAGTTGAGCGTATACTGACCCGCAAAATGAAAGGTCAGCACGTTACTCTCCTTGAAGAAGAGCGGATTGATCGTGAATGTCAGCCCGTCAAACTGCGGCTTTGCCTTGTCCGGATGAATAACGCCGATAAACTGGTCATTCAGGAAGATGGTCACGCCGCTACCCGCGGGCAGCATATCTGGCGACATGGCGCCATGAAGCGTGAGCGTAGCGGCCGTAACGACTTCAGATGATGGTACGCCAAAGTTCAATCCCTGGATGGGAATCCAGGGCGTCATGATCAAGGTATCAGCGCTTCCCAGCTGGCTGAAACTCCAGGACGTGGTTCTGGCACTTTCCAGTTCATCATGCGAGGCAGAAGGCAGATTGTCCGAGGCCTGTGGAACCGCCGCGCCTGAGGTCGGGGGGGAAACCTCGCCTGCGGCTGATGTGACGGATTGGTCCGCCGACGCTGGTTTGACGCTTGTGACCGAAGCCGCAGGGGCTGCACTCAAGATCGGGGCTGGCACTGATTGCCCGGAAGATGCCGTAGGCGTCACACCCGATGGCATCGGGAGATCGCCAGGACCCTGCTGTGCTCTTGCTCCTGTTACGCCAGGCATGCTTCCAAGACCAAGGCATAAAATCATCACTCTGACCATACCTGCCTTTGGACGCACCACCACCGCAGTCTTCTGCGGCACGGACTGCACGATGCGTGGCTTGAGAGCGACAATATTTTTCTTCTTGCGGAAGGTCGCAGGCTTGAAAAGGTCTACGATGCTTCGCAGCAACAAGAGGATAGACCGCGGCAGGCTGTCCGGCTTGTAATCGGCCCAACTGGCCCATGCGTCCCGCCGTCCAAAGATAACTCGCACGATCTGGGCCTCCTGAAGAATTGTTGTTGTGGCCCAACCAAGCGCCAAAGTGCCTTCTGTTGTGGCGCGGATAACCTTCGCTGGAAGCGCATAAGTCTCGTTCCGATCCGGAACGAGCACTGTGATCAGGCTTTTGTCAGGCAGGGCATCGACCGGCGCGTGACCGTGCAGCAACCCACCACCGCTGGAAAAATTTTCACTCGTATATTGGAACATGCGTCCATCAGCCGTGCAGACCGTGACGGGTACGACCATGTCAACGCGGTGGCTGCGACGGATCTGCATGGACTCCCGGCCGATTGAAATGGCGGCCAGCACGATCACGATACTGACAGTGATCCAAAGAATGTTCATCAGCAGAGCGTTTGTGACGATCGTATCATGATGGGTATGGGCCAGTCGGTAAAATCCAACACCGAGCGCGGCAAACAGAGCAACTGCAAGGTAGACATTTGGATAAATTGCGCTCCAGTCGAGATAGGAACGGTCCAGAAGCCCACCCTTTTCCGTAACGTTGAATTTTCCTCTGCGCGGAAAGATGAGCGTCATTACACTCACACGAGCGAGAAAAGGTGCCAGAGTCGTTTCATACACCTCGCTCCAGAGCGAATAGCGCCAGTTCCGGTTGGTACGGGCTGACGTCAGAACACTATGGACCAGGTGTGGCACCGCATAGATCGCAATCGCGAAGGGTGACGCGTCAATCAGGGTCTGATTGAACAGCAGGTACGCCATAGGCGAAGTCAGAAAGATCAGACGTGGAATTGCGAACAGAAAACTGGCGATTGCAGCGAAATAGCAGAGACGCTGCGCAAAATTGAGACCGGGACCGGTAAGGGGATTGTCGAGGCGAAGAATCTGCAACATGCCACGGGCCCAGCGCATGCGTTGCCCGACGTGAAGAATAAGACGTTCAGTCGACAGGCCAGCTGCTAGCGGCTTTGCGAGATACGCTGTGGACCACCCGCGCCGCTGCAGTTTAAGCGCTGTATGCATGTCCTCCGTGACCGTCTCAACTGCCACGCCTCCAATTTCCTCGAGCGCAGCACGCCGGATGACAGCACAAGACCCGCAAAAGAATGTTGCGTTCCAGAAATCATTACCATCCTGGATAAGACCGTAAAAGAGGTTTCCTTCAGGCGGCACGATTGCCCCGTGAGAAAAGTTTCTCTGGAACGGGTCGGGTGAATAGAAGTGGTGAGGCGTTTGGATGAGGGCGAGATGCGGCTTGAGCAGGAAGGGCGCAACGGTCTCCTGAAGAAACGTTCTGCTAGCGATGTGGTCGCAGTCGAAGATGGTAATGAGCTCACCCTTCGTGAGCTGCATGGCATGATTCAGGTTACCAGCCTTGGCATGGTTGTGTTCTGAGCGCGCGATATAGCCAGCCCCGCAGGACTCGGCAAATTCGCGGAATTCCTCGCGATGTCCGTCATCGAGAAGATAAACATTGATTCTGTCGCTCGGCCAGTCGATCCCCAACGCAGCCAGGACGGTCTGTCGGACGATGCGCAGTTCCTCATTATAGGTCGGTATGTAGATGTCCACGCTGGGCCAGACAGCAACATCCTTGGGCATGGGCGTGACCTTGCGCTCAAGAGGATGGAGAGTCTGGAAATAGCTCAGAATGAGCATGATAAAGGCATAGATTTCGGCAATTACCAGCACAGTGCCCAAGGCCGATTGCGTCCATGTGCTGAAATTGAGCGTTTCGGTCAGTCGCCAGCTCAGATACCGTAGCGATACGATAATCGAGAGCCCTTTGAGCACGAGCGTGGCACGTGGTCCGGGATGCCGGTTGACCAGCATGAACAGCGCGATACCGAAAACACAGACGATCGTCTGTCCGGCCAGATTGAGATGCACGAAAGCGGCAATCACCATGCACAGGATAGCGAAGGCGACGAACCCCGTCCGGATGGCCGTCCGCCCGGTGGAGTGATCTGCATTATCAAGCCATGACTCCAGCATGGCAACGATGTGTCTCACGTGCTTCATATGCGCGACCGCCTCAGTGCAGACTGTCGATGGTCTGAATCAGGCGTGTGCCGATCAGCTCGAGATCGGCAGCCGCCCGTGAGTATGGGGCGTAGTGCTGAACGAGCCTTTGGCTGGCGAACGCTTCACCAATGTGTTCGTCACGGCACACCGTACCAAGATGCATGTGCCCAATTTTGCGCACGATTTGGGGCATAGCCATCGACCCCACCCGGTTGAGGGGATCAAAACGATTGACGACAATCCTGTGTGTGAAATTAGCTGTCTCGGCAGGGGAAATTCCATAGCAACTGGCTGAATGGATATCAGGCAGCAAGGAAATGCAGGACGCTTCGGCCGTCATGACAGAGACAACGATATTGGCGAATGGCAAGATGGTTGAAAACGCCACGGAATAGCCAGGTGACGTATCAACAATGACCACCGTATCATCTTGCTCGCTAAGGCGCGCGACCTCAGAGACGACCAGATCGGGGCGTAGCCTCAGCGCGTGCTCAAAATCCGCCTGGGCGTGCAATGGCTGAGATCCGAAAGGATAAAGCCGAATGTCGTTAGACGTCTGCACCATTGCCCCCTCCCATGAACGACCCGCGGCAATACAACTGGACAGCCCATAGCGATGTGACATGGGAACCCCGAAATGCAGTCGAAGCGCGTTTTGCGGATCCAGATCTATAACGATGACGTTCGGCGTACCGGCGCGCCGGATTTCATCCGCCAGATGCGCTGTCATCATGGTCTTTCCAACACCACCCTTTGGCGAGGCTATGCAGATGAGGGTCATACTCTCAGAGTGCTTCCATAAACCGGTTTACGAACATTTCAGCGACGGAACATTCCATGAAGGCGCTTTGGTGGCTCACTTGCGGCGGATTTCCCAGAACGAAGGCGGCTGAAAAGTTCGCCGAGCGGCAGGTCGCGCCACTCAGAGTTCGGCGCTGGTACCTTTCCGGGGGATGAGACGTGAACAGCCGACGCCGATCCCGCCTGAGGCGCTGGCGTTGCCTGGTTTATGAGGGGGTGCGCACGCTCGGGAGACGATTTTATGACGCTTTCTGGGGGTTCGACTGTGCCTGCATTGCCGGAGAAGACGGGCACCTCTTCAGTTAACTTCCGCGACATAGTGGGTCTTTCGCTCATGACCGGACGCCCCGGCGGGATCTCGGGCGTCATGCCCGGCTCGGATGCGACAATGCGCGACAAGGCATTGAAATCCTGAAATCCATCGTCTTCAGTTACTGGCAATGGCTCGGAAAAAGACTCATGAAGTATCTTGAAGGTATCAGGCATCAAACCAGCTCCATGGACGCAATTCGTGAAAGCAGAGTGAGTGACGCTGAGTAGTAATCATCACTTTCTTTCAACTCGGGGAGATCAGGAAGAGCATCTGCTCCATTCAGAGCCACAAGATAGACAGCTCTGAATCCGGGAGGAGCATTGTATGGCGAGCGCTCTCCCGTCATGAGATCGACCCATGCCGGCAGGGCCGTCATCGAATAATTCTGGCTGACGGCGTAAAGCGATTGGGTCAGCGAGGCAGGCATACGCTTGCCCCATTTCATATAAAGAGGGATGCGTATCGCATCGTAAGAAAAGCGCGGTGGATAGTTGGGGGCCGGGACAAGTCGCTCTGATTTGCGATCGATTGCGAGCCAGTCGGGGGGCAAGCCCCAAAGACCAAACCGACTTGACTGAAGCAGTTGCTGACCGTGCTCGATAACGGTTTTCCAAGGTCCGTCAGGATCAAGCAGCGCAGCGCGCTCAAGTGCAGGCATGAGGTAGTAGGAAAGATTGACGATTGCTGATTTGGGACGGTCGAACCCCCGCATGCCTGGCAGGAGCACAACCCGGCTTCCAATCTTGCGCACACACTTCGTCGCGAGGCTATGTACAATTGCCTTTGCCTGTTCGAGATAAGCCTCGGATCGCCAAAGAATTGCCGCGCGACGCAAAGCCCATACAATCATCAGATCGCCGTCGGTCGCATTATTCGTATCGCTCACATGTGGTGCCGTAGGGGTCCAGCGCCAGCTGTGAAGGTTGCCGTCCCTGTGCTTTAGATTTTCTCTCGTCCACGTCCATATCCGGTCGAAGGCAGGCTGATCATTGAACGTGGAGGCAAAAAGCAGTCCGTAGCCCTGCCCTTCCGAGTGCGACACGTCGTGGTTTCCAGTATCGACAATACGTCCTTCAGGATGCAGGAAACGCTTTTTGTATAGTTCCCAGTCAGGATCACCCAGGCCCTGCGTCTGCGCAAATGCGCATTCTGCCACGGAAAAATACGCAGGGAGTGCAAGGGAGCCACGGCAAAACTGGCGCCTGACCATGGAACGAAACATTAACGATCTTTCGATATTATTAGCATTACGATAACGAATAACAACATCACCTTGCTATTCAGATACCATTTTCGTCAATAGTTTTGATCAGCGAGGTCTACAATGCTCGGGGAGTAGGTCAATCTCGTCAACGTAGATGTCAATCTCTCGCTTTCCCACAAAAGAACGTTAAAGTTCTGATTGTGGCTAGGTAAAATTTCCAGATCCAGCAAAACAGCAACCGGTCGCGATGATCATGCGACGGAAATTATTGCGAATTTACTAGCGACAGCGATAGTTTGGGGTTTACAGCCGCTGGAATGCTTGTGCCCGATGCAGGGCCAACTTGGTTGCCATCGGTCGACATGAGGCACAAAGGCTTTAAAGTGGAATAGGTCACAGCCATGAGTGCCACCCAGCCTCGCGCTGACATGGAAATGCCAGAATATATGTTCCTCGATGTGGCCATATTGCATCAAAGTGATGCGCTGACCTCGACTGAAGCGCGTCAGGCCAGATTACGACGCTGCAAGTGCACCGGGAACACCAGCCGATAAATCGTGCCCTCTTCCGAAATGATATCCAGAGTGGCGCCAAGCTGCCTGGCAAAGCCGCGAACAAGTTGCAAGCCAATTCCCTCGCGCTTTTCGCTGTCGGATGGGAAGGCAAGACCAACACCATCATCCTCAATCAATAACAGGGCCGTGTCGTCAAGGCGACTGAGTTGTATGCGAACGGCGCCGGTTCTTCCCTTCGGGAAAGCGTACCGCAAGGCGTTTGTCACGATCTCTGTGACGATAAGAGAGAGCGGTACAGCCTGATCCGGGGTGATGGGCAAGTCCTGTACATCAACGGACAGGCTTATGCGCCCCTTATTTGCATGACTGTTTGCCGTAAATATCTGACTGGCAAGCTCCTCGAGAAATGCCCTGATATCGAGAGTGCTCAGACCACCCTCCGGATACAGATAGCGATGCAAGGTCGCGAGAGACCTCACACGGTCCCTGACAAGGTGAAACTCCTCCTTTGCCTCGGGAAGCTTGATTCGGTTTGCTTGCAGATTAAGGAGTGACGCCACAATCTGCAGGTTGTTTTTCACTCTGTGGTGAATCTCACGAATCAGGAGATCCTGCTGTTTCGTCGCCTTTTGCAATCGGGTTTCGTGACGATCCAGCCGTTTGGTGGCTCGACTGAAAGCGCGTTCCATTTGTCGAATTTCAAGAGGGAGTGATTTTGGAAGATCCGGCTGAAAAAGTCCGTGTCGGCGCCATTCCGAGACACTCGATGCCAGTTTCTCAAGAGGCTCTACCAGATAACGCTGAGCGGCCAATGCTACGAGGAGCAGCTCGACAATCAGAATAAGCACGATGAGCATGACCCGGGCGAGAAACAACTGCAAAGCTCTTGTTTCGGCGGCGCTACGGACGGAGATTGCGACGATGCTCGTAGGGCCATATCCAGGGATCAGCGTATAGTAGACATCGTCCACCTCGAAATGATCGGAATGGCGACCGGTCTTCAGATCGGCCATGAGGCGATCCGTCACTTCCTTGGACCAAGGCATTTTCACATGTTGCCTGGACGTCAATGAGACAGGTGGGGTGTCTGCTGTAAACAGCCATAGATCGGTGGCCCCCGCGTCGAGATCCGATAATGGGTGTGCATACTGCGCAGTTGCGACAAGCTCCTCATTGACCAACGGGCGAAAAGCGATGAGATGCCCGGGAACTGTCGAGCCTGAACGGTCAATATAGACAAGGCTGATAGCTGACTTCGCGAGAAGCACGGTCCCCGCTTTTACGATTTCCGGACGACCGCTGTCGTTCGATAAACGATCCTGGGTGATCGCTGCATCACGCGCCGCGTTAGTCAGAGCGAGAAGATTGGCCTGACAAGGATTGCCGTCACGCTCCCCGCCCACGCTGCTTGCGATGATATGGCCACCCCGATCAACCAACTCCAACGCGCAGTAGTGCTGCTGACTGATGGACTGGACAAGCTGGAACGCACGGGGCGCCAACTCTTCGTGCAAGGTGATTTGCGACAAGGTTTCAAGAGCGCCTTGAGATCGACCCAGATCAGCGGAGATCTCATGCCTGGCGCTCAATGCATCAGCACGCGTTCGCTCGAAGCTGTTATCCGATGTTGCGAGATAAGCATGCCACGCCAACACGCCGGCAACCGATGCGAGGGGCAACGATGTACATATTATGAGCGCCATAACACGCGAGCCTACCGTATCAAGTAGGCCTGACTGCGAGCGAAGATTTTTAAAAGGACGGAGAAGGAAGAGCTTCAACCTGTGAACCCCAACGGTTGATTGATTACGCGGGGCACGCTGTTTGTCCTGTCAGGACTTGGTCTCGTCACGATCTTCCTCGATAAGTCGCAGTAACTCGTCAGGAATGGGCTCGTTTGCGACATCGTCGAAAAGCTGGTGCAACCCTCGCTTCAGCCAAAGATCAAACGGATTATCCACCTCATGGTCAGGGGCTGCCTGATGGGACTTCTTCGGCGCACCGTCCTTTCCCCCAGTCATGTCCTCACCTCAACGAAACGAATAAACCCATGCGATCTTAACAATGCGCTGCGGGACGAGTTGCACTCACAAAAATCAATCTGCGCATTTTGAGTAAAAGAAAAGACCCAATCGCGCAAAAGGGGAATGAGCACTCCCATCCCCCCTGCCAGTTCTGCAAAAATGTCGTAGCCTACGTCCGCCTTGACAGCATGATAAACAATCAGAACGTGAAAAGATCGTCAGATTTGAGTCCCTTACGACGACGATCATCCAACGTAGCACGCAGTGCCGCGACCTTCACGCGAAGCTTATCGTTAGCCGGCAGGTCGCCTGTCATCCAGGCTTCGAGCTGGCGACGAGCACGAAATACACGGCTCTTGGCGGTTCCGACCGCGCAACCCGTTGCTTCCGCAAGGGCTTCATAGCTCATACCCTGCACCACGACCATAACAAGCGCCTCGCGCTGGTCTGCCGGCAGGCGAGACAGAGCCATAGACAGATCCTTGAGAGCCAGGCTGTCTTCGTGAGTGGCGTTGCTCGCGAAAGACGAAGCCGGCACGTCCTCGATATCCGTCGTTTCACGACGCTTGCGCAGATCCGAAATGAAGCGGTTGCGCAGGATGCGGTGCATCCAAGCCGAGAAATTCGTGCCGGGGATGAAGCTGTCCTGAGCAGCCAGGGCATTGCATACCGCGTCCTGAACCAGATCCTCGGCAGCGGAACGGTTGCGTGTCAGGGACAGAGCCTGAACGCGCAGTTTGGGGAGAATCTGGATAACTTGGTCATGGAAGCTGGTCATGCGAAAATCCTTCTTCGCTCGGTGCTTTTCAACGGACCAATGAACGGGCGAGAGAAGAGGTTGCATGCAATGACAAAAAACTGAAAAATTTTGTCAGAGTCCTTAAATGCCTTGTCGCAAGGGCAGTCTGTGGCGGTCAGGAAGAACGCTTGCTGCTCTCTAGGGTTAATCTAGACGGATTTTTCAGGTGGTGAGGCAATCTCGGCAAGCTGGGCCCGTGCTCTCGACACACGCGCTTTCATGGTACCGACCGGACAACCGCAAATCGCAGCGGCCTCCTCGTAACTCATCTCCTGGGCACCCACGAGAATCAGCGCCTCACGCAGAAGGTCAGGCAGACGCCACAAAAGTTGTGAAAGATCCATGACGCCATCCTTGTATCGATCGCGCTCATCAAACCCTTCCTCACTACCTCGTGATATCTCACCAAGGATCTCCGTTTCTTTCACCTTGCGACGGCGCTGCTCGAAGAAAACATTTCTCAGGATCGTAAAAAGCCAAGCCTTGAGATTGGTCCCCGCAATGAAACTGTCACGCGCGGCGAGCGCACGCAGAACCGTGTCCTGCACGAGATCGTCGGCGGCGGAGGCATCTCTGGTGAGGTAGCGTGCAAAACCGCGCAGATCGACGAGGTGTGTGGCAATTCCCCGCCGAACGGGATCAGCCTTCGCGCCCGCTTCTTGCGGATTATCTGCCTTGGGGGTGCTCAGCCTTTGATCTCCCGATAGCGCATGACTGCATTCCTCTTTGCTCAGCGCAGAAAAAGTGCCATCGTAACGCCACGAACCGCGTTGTGTTGGCGGAAAATTTCTGGAGCTTCGTTTCTCTATGGTCGATGCAGAGCGCCAAGACCTCATGCAAGCCTTGCCCTTTGCGCGACGTTTTGCAAGAGCTCTTGAAGGCACACAGAAGCAGGGTGATCAGCTTGTGGCGCTTGCCATACGCGACATGGCTACGCGCAAGGGCGGACATGAGGTCAGTGTTCGCTTCCGTCTTTACAAGTCGATCATCGACTGCTTCCAGGCGGCCAACGCCAGTGCTCATCCCTCATCGTCCCTCACCCTGACGCAGCGCTTCGTCCTGCTCCTCACATCCCTTGAGGAAGTTCCCCTTAGCGCCGTTGCCATGATCCTCGGACGAACTGAGGCCGATATTCTCAATGATATCGCCAAGGCGAATGAGGGTCTGCGTTCGGTTGCCGAGACAAGTGTGCTGATCATCGAGGACGAGCCCATCATTGCGATGGACATCCAGGACGTGGTGCAGCAATGCGGCCATCGCATTGCGGGGGTTGCCTACACCGAGGCCGATGCTGTGCGCTTGGCCAAGGAAACACGTCCCGGACTTATCCTGGCAGATATCAATCTGGGTGGTGGCGGCGACGGCATGCACGCTGTTGGGCGCATCATGAAAGACCATCAGGCACCGGTAATTTTCGTGACTGCCTACCCGGAACGCTTGCTTACCGGCGAGCAGGAAGAGCCGTCTTTCATCATCACCAAGCCTTTCGAGCCGACCACACTGGCCATAACGACCTATCAGGCAGTCACGGGTGGTCTCAAAGCGATCTGACTTGCATCGACGCAGCCGGTGCGACACATAGGGCGCATGGCTGCACCGATCCTTCATTTACGCGATATCTCCTATACTCTCGGGGGTCGTCCTCTCCTGGACGGCGCCGAAATCGGGGTCGCCCCGGGCGAAAAGCTCTGTCTTGTGGGCCGCAATGGCTCAGGCAAATCGACGCTTCTGCGCATTGCTGCCGGCGAGATCCTGCCTGACTCTGGCCAGTGTTTCGTGCAGCCCGGAATCAAGATCGTTTATCTCCCGCAGGAACCAGACCTCTCGGCCTTCAAGACGAGCTACGATTACGTGGCTCAGGATTTGCAGCCCGAGGAAGATTACCTCGCCCGCAGCATGCTTTCGGAACTTGGACTGACAGGTGACGAAAGCACGACGACACTCTCGGGCGGTGAAGCTCGTCGCTGTGCGCTCGCCCGGGCTCTTGCTGCGCGACCCGACCTGCTACTGCTCGATGAGCCAACCAATCATCTCGATTTGCCAACCATCACATGGCTTGAGCGCGAGCTTGCCTCCATGCGTTCAGCCATGATCGTGATCAGCCATGATCGTCGCCTTCTCGAAACTCTTTCGCGTGCCGTCGTCTGGCTCGAGCAGGGTATCACCCGCCGCCTCGATCAGGGTTTCGCCCGCTTCGAGGACTGGCGCGAAGAGGTTCTGGCGCTGGAGGAACTTGCCGCCCACAAGCTCGATCGCGAGATTGCCCGGGAGGAGGACTGGATGCGCTATGGCGTGACAGCCCGCCGCAAGCGCAATGTCCGCCGTGTTGCCGAACTCGCTTCACTGCGCTCGCGCCGCAAGGACATCGCAAGCCAGTTTCGTGGCTCGCTCAAGCTGACCGTATCAGAGGCGCAGACAACCGGAAAACTGACAACCGTAGCGGAAGATGTCACCAAGGCATTTGGCGAGCGGGTTGTGGTCAAAAATCTTGACCTGCGCGTGCTCAAGGGCGACCGCCTGGGGATCGTCGGGGCGAACGGTATGGGCAAGACGACGCTGCTTCGTCTCCTCACCGGCGAGGATCAGCCTGATACTGGACGCGTGCAGGTGGGTCCCTCCACCTCGCTTGTGACGTTGGACCAGCGACGCGCAAGCCTCGACCCGTCTATGACACTGGCGGACACCATGACCGGGGGCAGCGGCGACATGGTACAGGTTGGCGACGAGAAACGCCATGTCATCGGGTATATGAAGGACTTCCTGTTCCGCCCCGAACAGGCGCGCACGCCGGTCGGTGTCCTCTCTGGCGGTGAACGTGGCAGGCTTGCCCTTGCCTGTGCACTAGCCCAGCCATCAAACCTGCTCGTGCTCGACGAGCCGACGAATGATCTTGACCTTGAGACGCTCGATCTGTTGCAGGAAATGCTGGACGACTATCCAGGTACGGTCATGCTGGTGAGCCATGATCGCGACTTTCTCGACCGCGTGGCCACCTCGGTTCTTGTGGCAGAGGGCGACGGCAACTGGATCGAATATGCCGGTGGTTACAGTGACATGCTGGCCCAGACAGGCGGCCAGGCCCCGGCTGAGCGCAATGCAATTCCGGAAAGCAAAGCCGCCGAACCACGGGATAAGAATGCCGCAAGATCAGAGCGCAACAGCAAGAAGCTGAGCTACAAGGACAAGCTGGCACTCGAGAAACTTCCTGTAGAGATCGACCGTCTCGAGAAGCTCGTCGTCACCCTGCGTGAGACACTTTCGGACCCGTCGCTCTATAGCAAGGACGCAAAGAAGTTTACCCGGGTAACTGACGAGCTGACTTCTGCCGAGGCAGCGCTTACCTCCGCCGAGGAGGAATGGCTCCTTCTCGAGATGAAGAAAGAAGAGATCGAGTCCGGCGTCTGAACACCGGCCTAAAGTCATCAAGGGATGCCGGGGCAGGAAAGTGCCCCTTTTGCAGCTCAGGCCTCGGCTGGAGACAGGCTGCTGCCTGATGCGACAAGTCCCGACATCTCCATGCGCGCCCTCGTCTCATCCATGCTGGCCTTGACACGAATGGCCGCATCGAGCGCCCGTATGCCCGCCTCTGCATCAACGAGGATCGGTGCGCCGTCCAGGCATGCCGCTGCGAAAGCATCGTGCTCGGCGGCAAGGCAATCATTGTCCTTCCACCGCAGTGCCTCGCGCCGGAAGCCCCCTGTGCCCGGTAGAGGCAAGCCACGCTTGCGGCCGATCATGGTCAGCTCCTGCTGAACGAAGTCGGCCGAAAGGTAACCCTCCTCCGAGAAGACACGCATACGGCGTTCGGTCTTGAGCGAGATACGGCTGGCCGAGATGGAGGCGACACATCCATTGGCGAACCGTACCCGCGCATTGGAAATATCTTCATGCGCGCTCGATACCGCAACGCCTACCGCGTCTATGGACTCGATGGGAGAGTCGACCAGTGAAAGAACCAGATCAAGATCATGGATCATCAGATCGAGAATGACCGACACATCCGTGCCGCGTGGCTTGAAGGGGGCAATCCGCGTCGCCTCGATATACAGAGGCTTGCCGATACGCTCCGAAATCGCCTTGTGTTCGGAGGAGTAACGCAGCAAGTGTCCCACCTGAAGCACCAAACCCTCAGCCTTCGCCAGTGCCGCCAGGGTTCTGGCTTCATCGAGGGTCGCGGCGATGGGCTTTTCCACCAGCACGTGACGCCCTGCGGTGAGGCAGGCCGAGGCGACCGGAAAATGCTGTTCCGCCGGGGCTGCCACAATCACCGCGTCAGACTGGGCAATCAGGGCCTCAAGGCTTGTCGCAACTGCACAACCGGCCTCCTTGGCCACAAGCTGCGCCCGCGCCTGATCCGGGTCGTAAAGAGCGACGAGCTGCTCGCGCGGACAGTCCTTTGCCTTGAGGGCGTGAAAGCGGCCAAAATGCCCAGCCCCCACAATTCCGACCTTGAGCATGTCTTTTCCCGGTCTATACGCGTCTGAAATCATGTTTTTGGTGTAGCAGGGGCCACAGGGAGGTTGCAACGCAGAGCGCCTGCCTGCATCTTCCCGCAGCCTGACCGCCTTGCGGTAGCCTCAAATCTCCGGTCGTTACAAGAAGGACGCCGCTCCGTTCGATGATGTACTATAGTCGGCCTACCATGCTGGGAGTTCTCGGGGTCTGTTTCCTCGGCCTCCTGCTTTGCCTGCCCAATTTCATGCGTGCGCCTGCGGCCAAGCTGCCCTGGCATCAGATCCATCTGGGCCTCGATCTCCGCGGCGGTTCCTATCTTCTGCTTCGACTCGATCAGCAGAGCCTTGTTGATGACCGCCTCCAGGGTCTTGAGGATCAGGCCAAGCAGGTCCTGATTGAAAAGAACCTCGGCTATCGCGATTTTCGCAAGGATGCCGCTGGGCGAACGCTCAGTTTCCTCCCGCGTGATGCAAGCGAGCAGCAATCCAGCCTTGAGGCTCTCTCCTCGCTGACTGGCGCTGGCAGTGACGTAGCCGCCGCACTCGATCACGACCGCGTCGTGATGACCCTGAACGAGGCCGCGTTGCGTCAGCGCGCGCGCGAGGCCGTCGGGCAGTCCATCGAGATCGTTCGCCGTCGTATCGACAGCACGGGTGCAGTGGACCCCGAGATCACGCGACAGGGAGACGACCGCATCGTTGTCGAACTGCCCGGCATCAGCGATCCCGAGCATATCAAGCGTCTTCTGGGTACGACCGCCAAGATGACATTCCGCCTGTTGGCCAATTCGGCCGGAGGGGGCGCCGTCGCACCGCCAGGATCCACCCTCATGCAGGATATCAGCACAGGCGCGATGTTGCCGGTGCTGGATCATGTCGCTGTTGATGGCGCGGCGCTGAATAATGCCGGTGCATCGATCGACCAGCAATCGGGCGAATGGGCTGTCACCTTCTCGTTCAATCGAGCCGGCGCCCGCGCCTTTGCACAGACCACCACCGAAAATGTCGGCCGACGCTTTGCGATCGTGCTCGACAACAAGGTGATCGAGGCCCCAGTCATCCGGACCCCCATTACGCAGGGTAACGGCCAGATCACGGGCAACTTCACCGCTCAGACAGCAACCGATCTTGCTGTAATGCTGCGTGCAGGCGCCCTTCCCGCGCCGCTGGCGGTTATCGAGCAGCGCTCGATTGGCCCGTCCCTGGGCGCTGATTCGATCCGAGCCGGCGCCATCAGTCTGGCTGTTGGCTTCATGTTCGTGATCATCTTCATGGCGCTGTTCTATGGGCGTTTCGGCCTGTATGCGAACATCGCGCTGCTGGCCAATCTGGTGCTGATGACGGCTATCCTCTCGCTGTTCGAGGCCACACTGACCCTGCCGGGTATGGCAGGTATGCTGCTGACACTCGGCATGGCGGTTGATGCCAACATCCTGATCAACGAGCGTATTCGCGAGGAAGTCGGTCGCGGACGCACAGCACTTGCCGCCATGCAGGCAGGCTTTGAACGCGCTTCCTCCACCATCATCGACAGCAACGCGACGGCCTTTCTGGCGCACGTCATGCTGTTCGTGTTCGGCACAGGGCCCGTTCGTGGCTTCGCCCTGACGATTACGGTCGGCATCGTCACGACCCTCTTCACCACCATGCTGCTGTCACGTCTGCTGATGGTTCGCTGGTATGCCCTCACCCGCCCCACAGAACTGCCGGTCTGAAGCGATGCTCTCACGTCCCCTTTTCCGCTTCGTCCGTGAAGACAAGCATATCCCATTCATGCGGGGCCGCTATGCTGGCCTTGCAACCTCGGCCATCCTGTCGGCTCTTTCGGTCATTCTGTTCTTCGTGCCGGGCCTCAAGCTCGGTCTCGATTTCCATGGTGGTATTGTTGTCGAGGCCCAGACCCAGGGACCGACGGATTTCGACAAGCTGCGTCATGCGCTGGCCGTCCACAACATCTCTGCTGCGGGATTACAGCGCTTCGGGGCTGAGAACGATGTGTTGATTCAGCTCGACACACCGCCTGCGGGCCCGACGCAGGAAGCCGAAACGCAAAAGCTGGTCGATACCGTGCGTCATGCGGTTGTCGAGGCTCAGCCAGGTACGCAGGTCCTTCGTGCCGATGCCGTTGGCGCCTCGGTCTCCAGCGAGCTGTTTCGCAATGGGCTTCTTGCCCTCGGTCTCAGCCTTGCCATGATCCTGGTCTATATCTGGATCCGCTTCGAGTGGGAATTCGCGGTCAGCGCCGTGATCACGCTGGTACTCGACCTCACCAAGACGATCGGGTTTCTCGCCATTACACGCTTCCAGTTTGATCTGGTGATGGTGGCCGCCATCCTGACGATCCTGGGGTATTCCACCAACGACAAGGTGGTGGTCTATGACCGTGTTCGTGAAAACCTGCGCAAGTATCGCACCATGCCCTTGCGCGAGTTGCTGGATCTCTCCATCAACGAAACGCTGAATCGGACACTCGGCACTTCCATGACCGTGTTCCTCGCGGCGCTGCCGCTGGCCATCTTCGGGGGGCATAGCCTCTCCGGCTTTGCCACTGTCATGCTCTTCGGCATCGTGGTCGGCACGTCGTCGTCGATCTTCATTGCCGCACCGCTGCTTCTGCTCATGGGCGAGAAGCGCCTGCGTCGTAGCAAAGCCTCCTGAGGCTAAAGTTTCGGGGAGGCTAGGCTGCGCTTGCCTCCCCTAGCTCCGTGACCAATGCTTGAATCCGGTCAGGGGGCGGCGAGCCCTGATTTTGAAACATCAGGGACCGGCTGTGCGACCGGAGTGGCGTAATCCAGAATTTGCATGATTCCACCGTCAGCACGCCTGAAATTGGAATCTGTGGGCGAGAACGCAGCCTGCCGGATCAATTGCCACGTATTGTGATCGATCGCGATAAGGCGCGCGATATCGGTCTTCGTCGCCTTGTGCTGCATGATGCGCACGATCATGCCGTGCTCCGCCATGCCGTTGGCAATGGCATAGCTTGTGAGCAGAACGCTTGGTGAGCGGCCCCGCATCAATTGGTCGCCTGCGCCCCCGGCACAAGCAGTGAGAGACAGGGCCGAAACCAGAATAGCGGATGAAAGAAAATGGCGCATGAACCGATCATGCGCCACCAAACAGCGCCCGCCAAGCGGGCGCGACAAGACAGGTCGATAAAGACTGGCTTATTTGGGATCCTTCGCGATCAGATCCCGGATTTCGGTCAGCAGAACCTCGCTCTTGGTCGGTGCAGGCGGGGCAGCCGGAGCTGCTTCCTGCTTGTGCTGAAAACGCGAGACAATCTTGATCAGCCAGAATACGGCAAAGGCCACAATCAGAAACTGAATCACGGCGTTGAGGAACACGCCCACATTGACCGTGACGGCTCCCGCCTTCTGAGCCTCTGCCAAGGTAGGAAGCACCGGCCCCTTGAGGGTGACGAAGATGTTTGAAAAATCGATCCCACCCGTGAGCAGTCCGATGCCGGGAGTAAGGATATCCTTGACGAGACTGGTGACAATCGACGTGAAAGCTGCACCAACGATGATACCGACAGCCATGTCGATGACATTGCCGCGCATGATGAACTTCTGAAATTCGGCAATCCAGCCGGGGGTGTGCAACCTTGAACGTAGATCAGACATCGTGGATCTTTTTCCTTGTGGCAAGAAAGTGGATGGGTGCGGTAAACAACGAATTCAGGCTCGGTTCGTGACGCGGGCATCACCCGTGACCGAAATGGCCAGGCACCCCGGATTGTGGGATAAAACCCTGAGGCCGGATAGAAAAAACAATGGCGGCGCAGAAGTTTCTGCGTTTTTGTCGTTTCCCTGACCGTTTCTTTCCGTTATAGCCCCGCCATCCGCTCCGGTCGGCATCGGAGCATTGCAACAAGGACAGCACAGATGAAGACCGGCATTCACCCCGATTATCACGAGATCACCATCATCATGACTGATGGCAGCGAGTTCAAGACGCAGTCCTGCTATGGCAAGGCTGGCGACACGCTGCGTCTCGACGTTGACCCGAAGTCCCACCCGGCCTGGACCGGCGTGCAGCGTATGCTCGACACGGGAGGCCAGGTGGCCAAGTTCAACAAGCGTTTTGCCGGCATCGGCGCTCGCGCCGCCAAGAAGTAATATCAGGCGCTCCTTCCCGGGCGGGGCCTTGTCCCGCCCGGAAATGATCCCACATAAAGCCTGTCACAATGCCCATTTGGGGTTGCGACGACGCTTCATGTTTCTGTGCCGGCCCACGCGGAGGCGCAGTATCGGATCTGCCTTGAAGGAGGTTCTTCATGTCCTACGATTTCGCACCGCTTTTGCGCTCGGCGATCGGTTTTGACCGCTTGGCCCGTCTGGTTGATGATGCCGTGTCCAATGCGCCGGCCCATGCCAGCTATCCCCCTTACAACATCGAAAAATCCGCCGATGATGTTTATCAGGTGACCATGGCACTTGCCGGGTTTGGCCCTGATGATGTCGAGGTTTACCTGGCCGAGAATCAATTGATCATCAAGGGCAGCGTGCCCCGCAAGACGACAATGGGTGAACTGCTGCACCGCGGCATTGCGACCCGGGCGTTTGAACGGCGCTTTGCACTGGCTGATCATATTGAGGTCAGCGGTGCCGAACTGGTGAACGGGCTATTGACCGTCTCTGTGCGTCAAGTCACCCCTGAGGCGCTCAAGCCTCGTCGCATTCCGATTTCGCAAGGTATGCCAGCCTCGAACAGTGCCGGAGCCTCCGGGATGACGACAGCTGCCCCCCTTCCCGTCAGTCACGCTGCTTGACTCAGGCCTGTTACGTCGCCTCGCTTTGAGGGGCGTTGTTGAGGCAACATTGCCTGGCGCTCGGGTTTTTTGCCAATAATGCGCGCAGGGGCTTGACCCCTGCCGCTCTCGCAGACCATATCTGCGCAGACTTTGCTATGCATCCAGCAGGTGCCGCGCAGATCTCCCCGGTACGCCGGGTAAGGACATTCAAATCGGTGCCTGCTGGAGCGATGCTCCTCACGCAGGATGGACCGAGATGACCTTGCCGCTTATGCCGAAAGCCACCGCAGTATGGCTGATCGACAAAACCGCCCTCACCTTCACGCAGATTGCCGAATTCTGCGGCATGCATCCGCTCGAGGTGCAGGCCATTGCTGATGGCGAGGTTGCTGCGGGTATCAATGGCTATGACCCGGTCAAGAACAACCAGCTGACGCAGGAACAGATCACCCGTTGCGAAGGCAACCCGGATCTGCGCCTCAAGCTTTCTGCCAAGGCCAACCCGGTCGCCCGTCGCGCCAAGGGCGCACGCTACACCCCGATCGCGCGTCGCAATGACCGCCCGGATGCCATCGCATTCGTTCTGCGCCAGTTCCCCCAGCTTTCGGAACTCCAGATCATCAAGCTGCTTGGCACGACCAAGGACACCATTGCCAAGGTGCGTGACCGCCAGCATTGGAACAGCGCCAACATCAAGCCGCGCGATCCGGTAATTCTTGGCCTTTGCAGCCAGACAGACCTCAATGCTGCCGTGCAGGCCGCCAATGAACGCCTTGCCCGTGAAGGACAGTCCGTGCCTGTCGTCGCAGAAATATCAGCGTTTGACGACGCGGAGAGCTAAGTAGGGATAGCGTCGGCTGTTAACCCTGTTGTAGGATTCAACGGGTAGTGGCTGAAATTGAAGCGGAAAGAACCTGATGCTCGTTGATCATGAAGTCATGCTCCGTCGTCTGCATGAACTGCGCAGCGAGCACCGCGACCTTGATACGGTGATCGATCGTCTCGTTCAGCATCCGCTGAATCAGTTGCAGCTTCAGCGCCTCAAAAAGCGCAAGCTGCTTCTGAAGGACGAAATCAACTTTATCGAGAACCGCCTTATACCGGATGATATTGCCTGAATGAGCGAAGACCTCGATCTATACAGCCAGACAACCGATCTGGCCCAGACGCCTCGTGTCGGGATTATCATGGGGAGCCAGTCGGACTGGTCTACCATGAATTTTGCCGCCGAGAAGCTGACAGAGCTCGATATCAGCTTCGAAACGCGCATTGTTTCCGCCCATCGCACCCCTGACAGACTGGCTGAATACGCCCGTAGCGCCCGGGGTCGCGGGCTTCAGGTCATCATTGCAGGGGCTGGCGGTGCAGCCCATCTGCCTGGCATGGTCTCGGCCTGGACCACACTTCCGGTTCTGGGCGTGCCTGTCGAGTCCCACGCTCTGAAGGGCATGGACTCCCTTTTGTCGATCGTCCAGATGCCGGGCGGCGTTCCGGTTGGCACGCTCGCCATTGGCAAGGCTGGCGCCATCAATGCAGCGCTGCTTGCTGCCTCGATCCTGTCCCTGCAGAATGAAGGTGTCAGGGCACGTCTGGACACATGGCGCGCCATGCAAACCGCCTCTGTGGCTGATACCCCTGAGTCATGAGGGCCATTGCGCTTCCTCCGGGGTCAAAAATCGGCATCATCGGTGGCGGACAGCTGGGACGGATGTCTGCAGTAGCAGCCTCCCGTCTGGGCTATCATGTACATATCCTGAGCGCCGAAGCTGATCCGCCAGCGCAGGAAACGGCACAGCGCGTGACCATTGGCGCTTATGATGATGAAGCTGTTCTGCGCAGCTTTGCGCAGAGCGTCGATGTCATCACGTTCGAATTCGAGAATATCTCCGCGAATGGTCTGGACCTGCTCTCGTCACTTTGCCCGGTGCATCCGGCAGGATCGGTTCTCGCCGTCAGCCAGGATCGTATTCTTGAAAAGACCTTTCTGAGCGACAATGATATTCCGGTAGCACCCTGGATTTCAGTCCCGAACGCGGCATCACTTGAGAGTGCGGTTACCGCGCTGGGATTCCCTTTCCTTCTCAAGACCACGCGGTTTGGCTATGACGGCAAGGGTCAGTTCCGCATTGCGGATCAGGCCGCCTTGGATGCACTTGATCGCGATCTACCCTTCCCGCTCATTGCCGAGGGGTTTGTGGATTTCGAGCGCGAGCTGAGCGTGATGGTCGCTCGCAACACGAGCGGCGCCACCATGTGCTTTGCTGTAACAGAAAACCAGCATAAGGATGGTATTCTCGATATCAGTCTGGCACCGGCACGTATTCCCGTGGCTCTGGCGGAACAGGCCGAGGCGCTAGCACACCGTATTGCGGTTACACTTGATCTGGTGGGTATCCTGGGCGTCGAGATGTTCGTCTCGGCCAAGGGAGAGCTCCTGGTCAACGAAATTGCACCCCGGCCACATAATTCAGGCCATTGGACGATGGATGCCTGTCTGATCGATCAGTTCGAGATGCACATCCGCGCGGTCGCTGGCTTGCCCCTTCCCAACCCGTATCGCCATAGCGATGCGGTCATGAAGAACCTGATCGGTCCGGGAGGCATGGACGTTTGTGACGCGGTTCTTGCTGGCGCTGGATTGGCCATGCATCTTTACGGCAAGAGCGCGTGCCGCGAGGGGCGCAAGATGGGCCATGTGAATGCCCTTTTCCCGCTCGGGGCGCTTCCGGGGCCGTTCGGTATCACGGCGCGCCTCGATGCGGCGCTCGGCATCAAGACCCTGCCTGAACAGGAAATCTGATCAGCGGTCCTTCATCAGACCCAGTTCCCTGAAGCTCGAATAGCTGCCATTGCCGATGATGATATGATCGGCAATGCGCACGTCAATCAGGGATGCTGCGCGCTGCGTGTCCCGCGTCATGGCAATATCACCATCAGACGGTGTGGGATCACCACTCGGATGATTATGGACCAGCACAATGCTTCTCGCACCGATCTCCATGGCACGCCGTGCTACTTCACGCGGATAGACTGGCGTGTGATTTACCGTGCCTCGTGTCTGTGCCTCATCAGCCAGAAGGCGGTTTCGTTCGTCGAGAAACAGGATACGGAATTGCTCGATCGGCTCGCGCGTCAGGCGGGATTTCAGGTAGTCAAGCATCGACTTTGGATTGAAGAGGATATCCCCCGCACCCATGCGTGCCCGACTGACCCGTATGGCAGCCTCGTGAAGAACAGCGATCGTGCAGATGAGGGGGCGATCCAGCGAAATGATCCCTGAGAGGGTACGCTGCTCCGACGAGAACATGGCCGCAAGTGAACCAAAACGCATCAACATGTTCTCGCAGAAAGAGGAGCGTTCACTGGCGGAGATACCCGAGCCTTCGCAAAATAGACGCAGAAGGGCTTCATCCGACAATACGGGCCCTTGCCCGCCAGCCATGGCCATGTGAGGTAGTTCCATCGAGCCAAAAACAGCCTGCGCGGCGTCGGGTGGCGGCAGACCCGGTCTCACATCTATGCCGCTATGCTTACAAGTTATTTCTTTCAACGGCATCTCCGCCAAGATCAATCGAGTGATGTATGTCAGAGTTTGACCAATATACGAGCGATTATTCTGTTTTATTTGATCTTGACGGCACGATCATAGACTCCCGCATCGGGATCATCGACACGCTTCATGGAGTCGTGCGGGCGCTTGGGCACGAGCCTGATCTGTCGATCGACCTCACATGGGTTGTAGGCCCCCCCCTGGCCGAGCTGATGGAGGAGGTCATCCGCGTTTATGGTGACAACAGGGTAGAGGAGGCGGTAGCCTTGTACCGCGCCCTTTATGACAAGTCGGGTAAGTTCCAGACGCCTGTCTTCCCGCATATGGCTGATCTGCTGCGCACGCTCGCGCGCTCGCCGGTCAGAATCTTCACGGCAACCTCGAAACCAGCCTCCCTCGCCCGCGAGATATTGCGTCAGCATGGTCTCGACGCATGCTTCGATCGTGTCCACGGCGCCGCCGATGATGACAGCGGCGGTGAAAAGCCTGAGATGATCGCCCGCATCATGGAGCAGGAGGGGCTATCGTCTGCACGGACGCTCATGATTGGTGACCGGAGATTCGATATCTCCGGCGCCCACGCCAATCGCCTGCGCGCGCTTGGCGTGCTCTGGGGCTATGGCGGAGAGGCCGAATTGACGGAAGCAGGGGCCGACCTCCTCGTCGCTTCTCCCGGCGATCTGACACCTGCCCTGCACGGCCAGTTCTCGGCACTTGCCCGCCTCTGATGATACGAGAAAGCGCGCTTGGGATGGCCTAGAAAAACCCTTTCTGTCTGAGGCTCAAAGGGGGACGCCGTTCCGATACGACCACAACATCATGAACGACCATGGCGAGAGCACTGGCCTCCAGACTGAGGCGCTCTGCAAAGTGACGCAGGGGCGACGTTGCGGCATGAAACGTGGTCAGTGTCTTCTGAACACCGATGAAGGAAACAGCCTGAAGCGCCAGAGCCCTGCGGAAAATGGGCGCAGTGGTGGAAAAATCATCAACTGGTTCGTCAGCCAGCAGACGGTTGCGGTTATCCAGGTAAAGCAGCCGGAACTGCTCAGGCACAGCACTTCCCATCACCCCTGAAAGATAGGCACAAAGCTGGTCCCAGCTCCCGAGGCGGGGACGCAGGCGATCTTCTGCCAGAGCCAGCCGATCGGCGAGTACCGGGGGGAAACGCAGAAGCAGCAGTGCCTTCTCATTGACACCCAGCGACCGCAAATCCTGGGCCGGGGCGGCGAAGACGGCTGAGAGGCTCCCAAATCGCTGCAAAAGCGCCTTGGCCAGGGGTTTTGTATCGCGCCGGGGTATGCTGTTGAAAAGCAGCATCTCCAGAATTTCGTAATCGGCCAGCGTGTCAGCCCCCGCGCTCAGCACGCGGTGACGCATGCGCTCGCGATGCCCATGCGGCCCCACACCGCGAAGCAGGTTCTTGCTTTCAGGCGAAAATGAGCGTTTGGCCATAAGAGCATTACATTCTATATCGGTCGGGTGACGCAATCCTTTATTCCATCCCCCTCGCCTGACTACCTTGAACGCCTCAATCCCGAACAACGGGAGGCCATTGAGACGACCGAGGGCCCACTTCTGATCCTGGCTGGAGCGGGAACAGGCAAGACACGCGTTCTGACAACGCGTTTTGCGCATATCCTGCTCGATGGCCGCGCGCGCCCCTACCAGATTTTGGCAGTCACCTTTACCAACAAGGCTGCGCGTGAAATGCGCGAGCGTGTGGGTGCCCTGCTGGGCGAGACCGTGGAAGGGCTATGGCTGGGTACATTCCATGCCCTGTGCGCCCGGATGCTGCGCCGCCACGCTGAATATGTCGGGCTGACCACTGGCTTCACGATCCTCGACACTGACGATCAGCTTCGGCTCGTGCGTCAGATCATGGAGCCGTTCCGCCTCGATACGAAACGCTGGCCACCTCAGGCTTTGCTGGGCATTTTCCAGCGATGGAAAGATCGCGGCTTGACGCCCGAGCAAGTGACGGCCGCCGAGGATACGGATTTTGCAGGAGGACAGGCGCGCAAGCTCTACGCCGCCTATCAGGACCGGCTCAAGGCGGTCAATGCCTGTGACTTTGGCGATCTCATGCTGCATACGCTTGAGATCCTGCGCACACAGCCGGACGTTCTGGCCCAGTATCACCGACTGTTCCGCTATATTCTGGTCGATGAGTATCAGGACACCAATACGATCCAGTATCTCTGGCTGCGTCTGCTGGCCAAGCGCGAACACGGACCGGCCAATATCGCCTGCGTGGGTGACGACGATCAGTCGATCTACTCATGGCGTGGTGCCGAGGTGGAAAACATCCTGCGCTTCGAGAAGGATTTCCCCGGCGCGAAGATCGTTCGCCTCGAGCGTAACTACCGCTCGACAGCCCAGATTCTTGCCGCAGCCTCCGGGCTGATCGCTCATAACTCGGGCCGTCTGGGCAAAACGCTTCGGCCCGGTCGCGAGGACGCGCAGGGCGAGAAGCTGCAGATCATCAGTGCATGGGATTCCGACGAGGAAGCCCGCATCGCCGCCGGGGCCATCGAGCGGCTGCGCAGTGAGGGGCACCCCCTCTCCCAGATTGCCATTCTGATGCGAGCGGGCTTCCAGACACGCCCCTTTGAAGAACGTTTCCTGACACTTGGCCTGCCTTATCGCGTAGTCGGTGGACTGCGCTTCTATGAGCGGGCCGAGATACGCGATGCCATGGCGTATATGCGTGTTCTGGCCCAACCCGCCGATGATCTCGCCTTTGAGCGGATCATCAATGTGCCAAAACGCGGCGTAGGTGCCGCCGGGTTGCAGAAGCTTCATCATGAGGCGCGCAGCCTGAATGCGCCGCTCAGTGTTGGCGTCGCTCATGCCCTCGACACCGGCCTCGTAAAGGGCAAGGGTCGCGAAGCCCTGTCAGGCCTTATGGAGGCCTTTACCCGCGCCCGCGAAACCCGTGAGAGCGAAGGCCATGTGGTGGCCATGGAGCAGTTGCTGGAGGAAAGCGGCTACCTGCCGATGTGGCGCGACGATAAGTCGCCTGAGGCCCCGGGGCGGCTCGACAATATCAAGGAATTGCTCCGGGCCATTGGTGATTTCGGTACGCTCGAAGGCTTTCTGGAACACGTGGCACTCGTCACAGAGACCGAGGACAAGGCGAGTGCCGACACGGTCAGCCTCATGACCCTGCACGGGGCCAAGGGGCTGGAGTTCGACACCGTGTTCCTTCCCGGCTGGGAGGAAGGCGTATTTCCATCGCAGCGCAGCCTTGATGAAGGTGGTCTCAAGAGCCTCGAGGAAGAACGCAGGCTGGCTTATGTCGGGATCACCCGCGCCAGGAAACGGGCGATCATCATCCATGCCGCCCGTCGACGCATCTATGCCAACTGGCAGGACTCCATGCCCAGCCGCTTTATCGACGAGATCCCTGCGGAAACGGTCGAACATAGCGGGCAAGCCATGCAGGAGCGCCGTCAGGCTGCCGCGCAGACTTCCATTTTCGCAACGGGCCCGCTGAGCAGCACGCAGGGACGTTTTCGCACACCCGCCCCCCGCGTGACAGATGTGCGCCCCGATGCCTCACATGGAATTGCCTCGGGCGCGCGCGTGTTCCATCAGAAATTCGGCTATGGCACCGTGCTCGGTGTCGAATCCGACCGATTGCATATCAACTTCGAGAAGGCAGGCGAAAAACGCATCATGGCCCATTTTGTGGAACAGGTCTCGTGAGCGCATCCAGACGACACGCTTCGGCGCTTGAAACCATCTCCGTCACCGTCGCTGATGAGGCCGTGCCGCTTTTTGAACAGGCCTTTCTGACCGTCTGCACAACGGTTGGCATTTTCGAGGCTAATGAAGACCAGAACATCTGGCGCGTCGAGGGCGTGAAGGATGTGGGCCATGCGGAGGAAGAGCTTGCTCGTGCCCTCACCCTGGCGCGCCTCATGACCGGCGTGGATGCCGAGCTTGTGCGCGAGCGCACCGAGGCAGAAGGCTGGCTTGCCCGCACCTATGAAGCGTTTCCGCAGCAGGATGTCGGACGGCGCTTTGCCATTCGGGGTACCCATCTCACCCCAAGCCACAAGCGTGATCGCCTGACCATTACGCTGGATGCCGGGATTGCCTTTGGCTCGGGCGAGCACGGTTCCACCCGTGGCTGCCTGCGAGCACTGGAAGACATGGCCTGGCGCAAACCGGCCCGTATCCTCGATATGGGCTGCGGGTCGGGCATTCTGGCTATGGCGGCGGCACGTCTTTTCAACAAGCGTATCCTTGCCGTGGATATCGAGCCCTGGTCGGTTCGGGTGGCTGCAAGCAACGCGAAGCTCAACGGCATCGGCCCGCTGATAGACGCCCGCCTGGGCAATGGCTGGCTGACACCGGCGGTTCGTGCCAAGGCCCCTTACGATCTCGTTTTCGCCAATATCCTGGCACGCCCGCTTTGCAAGATGGCGCGCGATCTGGGTAGCCACCTTGCCCCGGGCGGCACGGTCATTCTTGCCGGCCTGCTGACAACCCAGGCCCGCATGGTGCTGGCCGCGCACAGGCGCCAGGGACTTGTGCTTGAGAAGCAGTATTACGAAGGCGAGTGGTCCACGCTGGTTCTGCGCCGCCGTGACTGAACTTCGCGACGCGACCGAAAGCGACCTGCCCGCCATTCTCGCCATCACCAATGATGCGATTGCGACTTCCGAGGCGATATGGGCAACGTCACCGCGCAGCCTGGAAGAGCGACGCGGCTGGATGGCCGATCGCAAGGCTGCCGGCTTCCCGGTTATCGTGGCTGTGGAAGACGGGACGATCCTCGGCTTCGCTTCCTACGGGCCGTTCCGCGTGTACGAAGGCTATGCCCGCACGGTGGAACACTCCATTTATGTGGCACGTGCGGCGCAGCGCAAAGGTATCGGTCGCATGTTGCTTGAGGCCATAACCACCCATGCAGAACATGCCGGGATGCATGTGCTGATTGGGGCCATTACTGCCAGCAACACCGCCTCGATCGCGCTACATCGCACAGCAGGTTTCAGCGAGAGCACGCCCCTGCCCCAGATGGGTTTCAAGTTTGGTCGCTGGCTCGATCTGATCTTCATGTATCGTCTTTTCGACGACAATGGGCATTCAGGGCTGGCGCAGGACCATTCGTCGCCAGATAGCGACACGAGCCCGCCTCACCCGGTCTAAGCAAGCCGGAACCCCCTTACAAGCGTCCCGCAATGCCCTGCTTGCAGGGCCCGAGATGAAAGAAAACGCCATGAGCCTCATCCCTCTCGACAAACGTCAGGCACTTGTCCGGCATGAACTCGATGCAAGCGGGGTGGATGGCTTTCTGCTGCCGCGTGGGGACGAATTTCTGGGTGAATATGTGGCCCCATGCGCCGAGCGGCTGGCCTGGCTGACAGGATTTACTGGCAGTGCAGGGCTCGCCATCGTCCTGCGCGAGACCGCCGCAGTCTTCTCCGACGGCCGCTATACCAGCCAGTTGCAGGATCAGGTCGATGGGACGCAATGGGAGCGGCTGCATCTGACAAAACAGCCAGCGGCGGAGTGGGTCGCCCACCATGCGAAGGGTCTCAAAGTCGGGTATGATCCCAAGCTCGTCGGTGAAGCGCAGCTCAATGCCCTGACCTCAGCCGATTACAGCTTTGTTGCACTTGATCGCAATCCGGTTGATGCCGTCTGGACCGACCAACCGGCGCCGCCCGAGAGCGCCGTGCAGTACCACCCGGAGGCCTTCAGCGGCGAAGGCAGCCTGTCCAAACGCCGCAAGATTGGCGGCGCGCTGCGCAAGGCGGGCCAGGAAGCCATGCTGGTCTGTGATCCGACATCGCTCGCCTGGCTGTTGAATATCCGCGGAGATGACGTTCCCAATACGCCGGTCATTCTCGCCTTCGGCATTCTGCATCAGGATGCGTCTCTGGAAGTGTTCGTCGATATCAGTCGCGTCAGCCCGGATGCGGCCATCTCGTTCCGCAATGTTTCTGTGCTACCCCCCGAGGAACTTCAGGCCCGTCTGAAGGCGCTTTCCGGTCAGGTCGTTCGCTTCGATCCGGCCCAGACATCGCTCTGGTTCATCCAGACACTGGCTGACGCAGGGGCAACGCTGGTGCGCGGCAGCGATCTCTGTGCCCTGCCCCGTGCCTGCAAAAACCCTACCGAGCAGGACGGCGCGCGCAAGGTGCATCTGACCGATTCAGCCGCGCTTTGCCGCTTCCTCCATTTTGTCTCCCGCGAGGGCTCTGGGCTGCGCGAAACCATGCTGGCTGAAATCCTCGACGGGTTTCGCGGCGCTTCGAACAGCTATCATGGCGAAAGCTTCCCGGCGATCTCGGCTGTTGGCCCCAATGCTGCCCTGCCGCATTACCGCGCCCTGCCCGGTCAGGATCTGGTTTTGCAGCCTAATCAGGTCTATCTGATTGATAGCGGGGGCCAGTATGATGCCGGCACCACAGACGTGACACGGACCATCTGGAATGGCCCCGATGCGCCGCCCGCAGCGTTGTGCGAGGCCTTTACCCGCGTACTCAAGGGTAACATCCTTCTCGCCCGCGCCCGCTTCCCTCAGGGCACGACGGGGCATAGGCTCGACTCTCTGGCACGCTATGCGCTGTGGCAGGCCGGGCTCGATTATGACCACGGTACGGGGCATGGCATCGGCAGTTACCTCTCCGTCCATGAAGGGCCTCAGAACATCAGCTCTGTCGCCCGCCCGGTGGCGTTGGAAGAAGGCATGATCGTCTCTGACGAGCCTGGCTATTACCTGCCCGGTTCCTACGGGATCCGGCTGGAAAACCTGCTTCTGGTCAAGCCTGCTTCAGTCCCCAGCCAGGTGCCCTTCCTAGAGTTCGAGGTTCTTGGCTTTGCGCCGTTCGATCGCCGCCTGATCATGGCATCGTTACTGGAACCAGAAGAGCTGCGCTGGCTGAATACCTATCATCAGGATACGCTCGCCCATATCAGCCCGCTTCTGGACGAGGACGACCGGAACTGGCTTGTTGACGCCTGCGCGCCAATCACGAACTGAACAAAGGAAAGACAGAATGGTTGATCACATGATCCCCGCGACCCTTATCGAAGGTGACGGTATCGGGCCGGAAATCACCGCCTCTGTTGTCGAGATCCTGTCCAAGGTCGGTGCCCCGTTCGAATGGGACCACCAATCCGGCGGGCTTGGTGCCATTGAGAAGTTCGGCGCGCCGCTGCCACAGCCGACCCTCGACAGCATTCGAAAGACCGGCCTTGCCCTAAAGGGGCCTCTCACCACGCCGGTTGGCGCGGGTTTCAAATCCGTCAATGTGACGATGCGTCAGGAATTTGGCCTCTACGCCAATCTGCGCCCGACGCGCACGGTTGTTCCGGGCGGACGCTTCGACAAGGTCGATCTCGTGGTCGTGCGCGAAAACATCGAAGGGCTGTACGCCGCGATGGAGCATTACCTGCCTGTCGGTGACGACCCCAAGGGTTTGGCCTATGGCGCCGGTTTCAACTCCCGCGCGGAATGTGCGCGCATTGTGCGCTTCGCGTTTGATTACGCTGTCGCCAATGGCCGTAAAAAGGTCACACTCGTCCACAAGGCCAATATCCTAAAGATCTTCAGCGGGATTTTCCTCGAGGAAGGCCGCAAGGTCGCCAAGGAATACGAAGGTCGTATCGCTGTTGAAGAACGCATCGTTGATGCCTGCGCCATGCAGCTCGTCACCGATCCCTGGCAGTACGACGTGATCGTCACGACGAATTTGTTTGGCGACATTCTCTCTGATCTCACTGCTGGTCTTGTCGGTGGTCTTGGCATGGCACCCGGTGCCAATATCGGCCCGGATGCTGCAATCTTCGAGGCGGTGCACGGCTCCGCCCCCGATATCGCCGGCAAGGGCGTTGCCAACCCGCTGGCCATGCTCATGGCTGCCAGCATGATGCTTGCTCATGTCGGTCGTCAGGACCTTTCCACACGTGTGGATCAGGCTATCGACCGCGTCATCCGCATTGATGGCGTGCGCACGCGTGATCTGGGTGGCGAGACAGGTACGGCCGAACTGACAAAGGCGCTCCTGGCCGCTCTCTAAGCCGTCATCTCTGCTGTTTTGCAGATCAGTGTAGGCGTGGCTTCGAGCCGTGCCTACACCTCATGTCCTCATAGTGCCTCTGCGCATGGAGGGAATCTGCAACTCATCTGTTCATCTGATTGAGATTGCGCCATGCGCATCAGTCCGAGCTGTCTGCTCAAGGGGCCAAGCGTATCCGCTCTTTTCGCACGGCCTACGGCCCCTGCCCGGACTATACGCACTTCCTGCACCTTGTGGTTTGATCTTCAGTCCGTTTGCTGTCATGCGATGGCATGAACATAGTGCAAAATTAATTCTATACCACCGCAGTACTATTTGTAATTTATTGACTTCATAATCGAGTTTTATTGATCCTCAATTGAGGGAGCCATAAATCTATTAGAACGTTTCGTAAGGAGAGCCGGATAAAACCGCTTGCGCGGGATGAAATCCAGTCAATACGAACGTCTCTGGCATAAGGATCAGGACCATGGCGCATATTGCCCTTGCCGATCATACCGACAGCTTCTTCATTCCCTGCGTGACCCTCATTGGCCCTGGCTGTGCCAGACAGGCTGGGGACCGGGCGAAGGCACTTGGTGCCAGAAAGGCCCTGATTGTCACCGATGCTGGCCTGAAGAAGATGGGCGTGGCGGACATCATTTCGGGATACCTGCTCGAGGATGGTTTGCAGACTGTCATTTTTGACGGTGCAGAGCCCAATCCGACCGATAAAAACGTGCATGATGGCGTCAAGATCTATCAGGATAATGACTGCGACTTCATCGTTTCACTCGGCGGCGGTTCCGCCCATGACTGCGCCAAGGGCATTGGCCTGGTCACAGCGGGCGGTGGCAATATTCGCGACTACGAAGGCGTGGACAAATCCAAGGTTCCGATGACGCCGCTCATCGCAATCAACACCACGGCCGGCACAGCGTCTGAGATGACGCGATTCTGCATCATCACCAATTCCCAGACCCATGTGAAAATGGCGATCGTCGATTGGCGTTGCACACCGCTGATCGCGATTGACGATCCGAACCTGATGGTAGCCATGCCGCCTGCCCTGACAGCCGCCACAGGTATGGATGCGCTCACCCACGCTATCGAGGCCTATGTTTCAACCGCAGCAACGCCGATCACCGATGCTTGCGCTGAAAAGGCCATCAGCCTGGTTGGCGAATTCCTGCCCAAGGCAGTGGGCAATGGTGAGAACATGGAAGCGCGCGTTGCCATGTGTTACGCGCAGTATCTGGCCGGCATGGCGTTCAATAATGCCTCGCTGGGTTATGTGCATGCCATGGCGCATCAGCTGGGCGGCTTTTACAACCTGCCGCATGGCGTCTGTAACGCTGTGCTATTGCCACATGTCTGCCGCTTCAACCTCATCGCTGCCGCCGATCGGTATGCCCGCGTAGCCCGCCTGCTTGGGGTACCGACCGATCTCATGAGCCGCGATGAGGCGGCTGAGGCTGCAATCGACGCCATTACCCAGATGGCGCGGTCTGTCGGTATCCCGGCGGGCCTCTCGACGCTGGGCGTCAAGGCGGAAGACCACAAGACGATGGCTGAAAACGCGCAGAAAGACGCCTGCATGCTCACCAATCCGCGCAAGGCGACGCTTGCCCAGATCATTGGCGTGTTTGAAGCCGCGATGTGAAAGTTCCTGAACGGAAGATGCTGGTCTAGGCGGCATCTTCCGGTTGTTCAGGTAAAGAGCCGGAGAGTCTGACGCGGCATGGGAACAGGTCGCCCTTTGCCTCCGGTTCCTGGACGGAGAAGCCAAGGGGCCGGCCTCGGGTTCGCCCTCCCAATGGGACGAGCCAGCAGGCGAGCTTATCTCCGTTCCTACCAGCGCGCATCGAGTGCGCCTTCCAGCCAGCATCATGATGCTCTGCATAGCATGTATCTTCCGGGCAAGGCGTCAGCCGCCATGCCGCGCGCCGAGCGGGCACTTCTCCTCAAACGCGGGATCCGAGCAATGCGAGCGCATGACAGCTGTCAGCTCAGGATCAGAGTGACGCCTCCGGTTGCCGGCATCACTGATGCTTCAATCTACCTCCGCTCAATGGTTTTCCTGTTGTGGGTGGCGGGATGTGTCTCAGGCCCAGATGTAAAGATGCACAGGCTGAGTCAGGGAAACTGCGGCGATCAAGAGGGGTTAGCACTCGAGATATGAGCGGAACCCTTCATGAGCGACATCACGACCTCCGTCACGCACAATTCTCACAGCCCGGCTGAGAGTCTCGAGGCCTCCGCCTCCTTGCACGATGAATGCGAGGACAAATCGAGCGCAACGTCGTCGCAGGAGGTTTGCCGGGACCTCAAGGCGATGCAGCCCCGATGGGCAGCGGTACCCCTGCGCGCGCGATTGAGGGTGTTACGTCGTTTCAACAGGTTGATGCTTCTGAACGCGCCTAGCTTGATCCGTCTGATCGCCGATCATGCCTCGCTCGATGTCATGACAGCCGAGATCCTCCCGCTCATGTCCGCGTCGCGTTTCCTCTGCCGTGAGGCGTCATCTCTGCTCAAGGAGAGGCGGCTCAGCTGGTTGGGTCGCCCGCTCTGGCTGCACGGCGTCAAGACTTCTGTCGTGCGCAAGCCACTGGGGGCAGTCCTCATCCTGGCTCCCGGCAATTACCCGCTCATGCTCGCCGGAATACAGACGTTACAGGCGTTGGTGGCAGGCAACAGCGTCGCGCTGAAACCGGCACCCGGCCGGACCGCAGTCCTGCGCCGGTTCGTCGCGCTTCTCGAGCAGGCAGGTTTGCCGAAAGGGGTCGTGCAGCTGGTCGGTGAGGATAGCGGGCCACAGGCAGTCTCGAGTGGCTACGACCTGATCATCCTTACCGGCTCAGCTGAAACGGGCCGCAAGGTTGCGCTCGCAGCGACAGAGACCCTGACGCCCACGATCATGGAGCTATCTGGGGCAGACCCTGTCTTCGTCCTGCCCGATGCAGATCTTGCCCTCGTGGCCCGTGCGCTGCATTTCGGGCAGACACTCAAGAACGGGCATACATGCATCGCACCTCGCAGGGTCTTCATCAGCGAAGGGCAAAAACTTCCCTTGCAGCACGAACTGCACCGCGTGTTTGGTGATGAACGGAATGACCCTGCGCAAGATTCAACATCAAAGCTTGCGCGATTTCTCTGTTCAGCAAAAGCCGTAGGGGGTGAGGTAGTTGGCTATGGCAAGGCACAGGTCATCTTCCTGAACGCCCATCAGGCGGGACTTGCTGATATCGATCTGTTCGCACCCTGGTTTGCAGTGATCACGACGCACTCAGTTGAGGAAGCGATCTGCCTTGAAGATGCGGCTACACACGCCCTCGGCGCCAGCATTTTCGGTAGTGAACGCGAGGCTCTGGCAATCGCGAGGCGCATTCCGGCTGGAACGATTACCATCAATGACATCATCGTTCCGAGCGCGGATCCCCGGCTGCCGTTTGGCGGGGCACGGAGGAGCGGTTTTGGTGTCACCCGCGGGCGCGAAGGCTTGCTCGCACTTACCCGACCGGTCAGCATCTCGACACGCAAGCGGGGCGCTTTTCACCTGCTGCCGCGGCTACGCCAATGGCATGGCAGATAAAGATTGTTGTCGACGAAACCTGATCGATCACGGTCCGTTGATGAAGAGGTCGTATGCATCTGCTCGGGCGACTCGCCGCAGGCGGAAAACTTGAAAAGAGAGATAACGGGGCGTGCAACCCCGGAATAATCGTTTTTTGTTAACGCCTCAGAATATTGCAATTTCGTTATCTTGTCAGGACCCTGCGCCTCATGGTCTCTACCGCTTCCCCAGGCACCCAGCATCCCCATCACCGGCTCCATTCGCGCAACGTTGCCGTCATAGGGGCTGGGCCGGGCGGCCTCGCGTCAGCCATGCTTCTTGCTCATGCTGGTGCCACTGTCACGATATACGAAAAAGGCGACAGGATCGGTGGCCGCTCGTCATGCATCGAGCTTGAGGGCTTCCGGTTCGACACTGGGCCGACCTTCTTTCTCTACCCTGAGATAATCCGTGAGATTTTTGCGCAATGTGGATTCGAGTTCGATGAGATGGTCGAGCTCGAAAGACTTCATCATCTTTACGATCTGCGCTTCGAAGATGGTCCTAATCTTTCGCTGACGACCGATCCACAGCGTCTAGAAGAGGAAATAGCCAAGATCTCGCCGCAGGATGCGAGACAGGTGAGACGCTTCCTTGCAGATAACAGGCATAAATTCGAACGTTTCATCGCGCCTCTTCAGCGGCCTTTCAACTCCGTCTTCGACCTGTTCAAGCCTGACATGCTCAAGGCGCTTCCGGTTCTCTCGCCGTTCTCTTCCATCGACAAGGACCTGTCACGCTACTTCAGCGACCCGCGCACGCGTCTCGCCTTTTCGTTTCAGAGCAAATATCTGGGTATGTCGCCCTACCGGTGTCCCTCGCTCTTTACCATCCTGAGCTTCATGGAGCACGAGTTCGGTATCTATCACCCCAAAGGCGGGACCGAGGCCGTCATGGCCGCTATGGCGCAGGCAGCTATTACCATGGGGGTCCGTATCAAGCTCAACAGTACCGTTGAGACAATCGAGACCACCAAGGGCAAGGCGACCGGGATTGTGACGAACGGAAGTGCCGTTCCGGTCGATGCCGTTGTCGTCAACGGCGATTTTTCCCGCACCATCTCCGCCCTTTTGCCAGACAATTCACGCAAGAAATGGAGCAATGAGAACATCGCCAGCAAGAAATTCTCCTGCTCGACGTTCATGATGTATCTGGGCCTCAAGGGCAGCCTGCCCGATCACGCTCATCACACCATTTTCCTTTCTAGCGATTATGAGAACAATTTTGCCGAGATCGAGGCAGGTAAACAGATATCGTCCAAGGCGTCCCTTTATATCCAGAACGCGTGTGTGACAGACCCCGGTCAGGCGCCTGAAGGATGCTCAGCTCTCTACGTTCTCATGCCGGTCGGCAATCTGCGCGTGGATGGCTTCGAATGGGATAAGGCCAACACAGCGCAGGCGCGCGCGATCGTCTTCCAGCGTCTTCGTGATGCGGGGTTTGGCGATATAGAAGAGCGTATCCTGGTCGAGAAAACCATCACCCCGCTGCAATGGCAGGAGGAACACGATGTCCATCGTGGGGCGGTGTTCAATATGGCCCACTCGCTTGGGCAGATGCTGCATCGACGCCCCCATAATCGGTTTGAAGACGTAAAAGGCGTTTATCTTGCGGGCGGCGGCACTCACCCTGGCAGTGGCCTGCCCGTCATTTTCGAGGGGGCACGCATCAGTGCGACGCTCCTCATCGAAGATCTGGCCAAGGCGCCAGCGACGATTATCGAGACCCCACCTCCGGGTCTGCACCTGATGCCAGAATGTACCGGTGGCCACGCCTGAGCGGAAGAGAGTTCCATGCTGAATACGACGAAGCGAGCACCGATAGTCATCATCGGGGCGGGGCTCGGGGGATTGGCTGCCGCCTGCACGCTCAGCGCCCGCGGTCACGAGGTGATCATATGCGAGGCCAATGACTGGACGGGCGGCAAAGCGGCCGAGCACAATCAAGATGGTTTCCGTTTCGACATGGGACCGACCATTCTCACGCTTCCCTCCGTGCTTCGCCGCATCATCGCCGAGAGCGGCCTGCGTATGGAGGATCGTCTGGACCTGCGTCGTCTGGATCCGCAATGGCGCTGCTTCTTTGACGATGGCCAGCCCCTCGACCTGATTGAGGACATTGCCCTCATGTCAGAGGAGCTGGAAAAACGTAAGCCCGGCGATGGAGCCGGTTATGAGGATCTGCTCAGGGTCAGCGAGCGACTTCATGATATCTCGCGGCGTTTCGTATTCTGGAAATCCGTCGGCGGACTGCGCGACACCATGAATATCGGTGAGACTTTTGCGCCCAAGACACTGCGAGACGTCCTCGCATTGCGTATGCATTCTACGCTTGGGCAGGAAATCAGAAAGCGCATCACCAACCCGCAGGCTGTGCAGGTTTTCGATCATTTCACACAATATGTGGGCTCAAACCCCCTTCAGGCACCGGCGGTACTGACCGGTATTGCCCATATGCAGGTTGATGAGGGCATCTGGTATCCGATGGGCGGAACACGCGCGGTACCCGTTGCCTTGCGTAAGATCGCCGAAGAGAATGGCGTCGTGTTTCGCAGTAACTGTCGCATCAAGCGTATTCTGCACGACGCGAAGCGGGTTCATGGTGTCGAGACCCAATCTGGCGAAACCATCGCTGCATCGGCTGTCGTGTCGAACATGGACAGCGTGCGTACCATGTATGAACTGATTGATCGCAAGGCCGCACCAAAGGCCTTTCGCCAGTTCCGTCGCCAGTGGAAGTCTCGCGAGCCAGCGTGCTCGGGCGTCGTGCTCTATCTGGGCCTGAACAAAGCCTATGAGCATCTTGCCCATCACAATTTCGTCTTCTCGCGCGATGCGGAAGAGGAATTCGATGCGATCTATCACCAGGGCCGCCCTGCCCCGGACCCGACCTGCTATCTCGCTGCGCCCGCCAGGACCGAACCGCAAACCGCGCCGGAAGGTGGAGAGGCTCTTTATGTGCTGGTGCACACGCCGTATCTGCGCCCCGGCCAGAACTGGACCGAGATGTTCCCGGGCTATCGTCAGGTCATCCTCGACAAGCTGAAGAAAGCGGGCGGTATGCCTGATATCGAAGAGCGCATCGTGGCCGAGCACCACCTGACCCCTATGGATATCCATACGAGATACTCGCCTCAGGCGGGCGCCATTTACGGCCTTGCCAGCCACGGCAAGCTGAACGGCGGCTTTAAGCCTGCAAACCGGTCGGACGACCTTGCAGGGCTATATATGGCGGGTGGCAGCGCTCATCCGGGCCCTGGCATGCCTATGGCGCTCATGTCCGGCTGGATCGCCGCAGATTGCCTCGACACGGATAGCCCCGCGCCCGTCGCCCCATCGGGTGCAGCATCACGTAGCGCGGCTGGCTGAGTTGTCACGCGGCAACCCTGGTAATGCGTGGCAGCCGGGACTGGAGACGGCCTATGGCCGATCTCCATTTCTCACCCATTGGATCACGAGGGCCCTCAGGCAACGGCTGACCCGTCATTTCGCCTCCGTACAATGGTCGGGACATAAGCCGGAGGCTTCCCTTGCCTCAGGTACTTTGTTTTACAGTAACCATCCCGGCTGGTGGGATCCTGCCCTATTTGCGTTGCTACAGTCCCATTTCATGCCCGGCCGACCGGGTTTTGGCCCGATAGATGCCCAAACACTCAAGCGTTATCCCACCCTCAATCGTGCCGGGTTTCTGCCGCTTGATTCTTCATCGCATGGGTCGCTACGGCACTTTCTGCACCAGTCCGTGGCCATTCTGAAAAGTGGCGGCATTTTCTGGCTCACGGCGCAGGGGCAATTTGCCGATGTCCGCCTGCGACCCGTCAGACTCAAGCCGGGCCTGGCTCATATTGCCAGTCAGGCAACAGGCTGCCTGATCATCCCGGTTGCAATCGAATATGCCTACGGCTCCGAAAGCCGTGCGGAAGCGTTCATACGTTTCGGCCAGCCTGTGCATCATTCCAGCCTGCCCAAGAGCCTCAAGGCCAAACACGCGTGTCTGGAAAATGCGCTTGAAGCGACACAGGACGCTCTGGCAGCAGATGTCATCGCCCGCGACCCCGAAAGCTTTCGTATTCTGCTCGAAGGCCGCTCCGGCATGGGCGGGTTGTATGCCCAGCTTCAGAGACTCAGCAGCCTGATCAAAAGGAAAAAACATGACCCACGTCACGCAGGGCGCTGGACGGTCAGCCCCGACGCGAGGTGAACTGACCATCGCGGCCCTCGCAGCCTTTCCATTGCTGATCGGGTTGCTCAACCTGCGTGCCCTAAGCCGTGCACCTTCCGGTGCGAATGTTCGGAATGCCGGAATCTCTGTGCTTATTCCCGCTCGCAACGAAGGGGCACAGATCGAGAAGGCCATCATGGCTGTTCTCGCAAACGGTCCTGAAGTACGCGAAATTCTGGTGCTCGATGACGGCTCTCAGGACGATACTGCAGCACGTGTCGAAGCCATTGGAGACAGACGTGTACGGTTGCTGCACGGGCGGCCTCTCCCTGAAGGCTGGTGTGGCAAGAACCATGCCTGCGCCCAGTTGGCCGCTGCCGCCACACAGGAATGGCTGCTGTTCATTGATGCCGATGTCCGACTGGAAGAACGCGCAATATCACGGCTGCTAGCAGTTACCGAGGGCGCACACGCCCCGTCACTGATCAGCGGTGTGCCACGCCAGGAAATGCACTCGGGCTTTGAATGGTTGCTCCTGCCCTTCATTGATGTCCTGCTTTTCGGTTACCTGCCACTCGTTTTCGACAAGGGTCGCACACCTGCACTCGCGGCAGCCTGCGGGCAGCTGGTCATGGTCAAGGCAGAGGCCTATCGGCAGAGCGGCGGCCATGGACAGATACGGGACAAGCTTCATGACGGCCTTGCTCTGGCACGCGAAATGCGTCGAGCGGGTTTTCGCACACGCCTGATCGATGCCACCGATCTCGCCACATGCCGGATGTACCGCAATGGGCGCGAAGTCTATGCAGGGTTGATGAAGAATGCCGTGGAGGGACTGGCCGGCCCGGTCGCCCTGCCCATATGGACGCTCCTGCTGGGCGGAGGGCATATCCTGCCCTTCCTGCTTCGTGACACCCCGACGATCCGGTTTGCGCGACTGGCGAGCCTCGCACTGCGTCTGCTGGTGGCGCTGCGGTGTCAGCAGGGATTACGCACCGTTGTTGCCAGCCCGATCGGAGTGTTCATGCTGCTTTTCATCCAGTTTCACGCCCGCCTGAGGCATGTGCTTGGACGCCCCGTCACCTGGAAAGGACGATATTATGAAACCTGAACTTGGTCTGCTCGCCACCCTCATGGCCCTGCCGCTTGCCCCTCTTACGGCCATAGCGGGGCCCGTTCAGGCGGTTATCGAAAACGTCCCCGACGACGTTGGTACCATCAAGGTAGCCATCTGCACGGAGGATGAGTTCCTCAAGCCTAGCTGCAAGTTCCATGCTGAGGTGAAATCTGCGACGCCAGAGGTTACCGTGAATTTTGCCGATATACCGGCAGGCGTCTATGCCGTGCAGGCCTATCAGGATCGCAACGGCAATGCCCGGCTCGACCGTTCGTTTATTGGCATACCGAAGGAGCCCATAGGGTTTTCGCGGGATCCGAGCGTCCGTTTCGGGCCGCCAAGCTTTGACGATTGCGCTGTCAGACTGACACCCGAAGGCGGTGCGCTCAAGGTCGGCCTGATCACACACTGAGGCTTACATGCTGGCGCTCGCAACACTCAGAGGGATCGTTGCGAGCGCCAGCGATTGAGAAGCAGTGAGTTGGTAACAACCGAGACGGAGCTGAGCGCCATTGCCCCGCCGGCAATCACCGGGTTGAGTAGCCCGCAGGCTGCGAGAGGTATGGCCGCCACGTTATAGCCAAAGGCAAAAACGAGATTCTGCCTTATCTTGCCGACAGTCGCCCTGGAGATGGACAAGGCATCCGGGATAGCGCGCAGATCCGCACTCATCAGCACGAGATCTGCCGTCTCAAGCGCTGCCGCCGAGCCCGAGCCGATTGCAATGCTGATATCAGCAGCGGCCAGAGCAGGCGCATCGTTGATGCCATCTCCAGCCATACCTACCAGACGACCCTCACCGCGCAACGCCTGCACCGCAGAAACCTTTCCTTCGGGCCGAAGTGAGGCTCTTATCTCGTCAATACCTGCTTCCCGGGCGACCCGCGCAGCAACCGCCTCACGATCACCTGTCAGCATGATTGTTTCAATCGACTGCTTGTGAAGCCAGGAAACAATAGCTGCCGCTTCGGGGCGCAGAGCGTCAGACAAGGTTATGGCGCCAAGATAGACGCCACCGCGTGCGATACAGGCGACACTCTGTGTTTCGGCATCCAATGGCAGGGCCGCAACAGCGATACCCTGTTCTTTCAGAAATTCGGGCGTTCCCAGCAAAAAGATCTCTCCCTCTGCTGCCGCTTCGATCCCCTTGCCCGGCACGGCGCGGAAATGGTTCAGACTGAATGCGGAGGTGATCCCAGCTTCGCTTGCCCGCCGCATGATGGCCTTCGCCAATGGATGCTCCGAGTTGGCCTCCAGTGATGCTGCCACCCCCAGAAGTTCCGCCTCGGTCACCCCTTTTGCAGGATAAATCGCTTCGACTTCAGGCTGCCCCTTTGTGAGCGTGCCTGTCTTGTCGAAGGCCAGCACCCTGAGACGATGAACACGCTCAAGCGCTTCAGCATTGCGGAACAGGATACCGGCAGAGGCCGCTTTTCCTGTCCCGACCATCAGCGCAGTCGGCGTCGCGAGGCCCAGGGAACAGGGGCAGGCAATGACAAGCACCGATATGGCCGAGACCAGGCTCCATTGCGCATCGTGCGTTGCCAGCCAGCCGATGACGAACGTCAACAAGGCGATGATGATGATGGTGGGCACGAAGATGGCCGAAACACGATCAGCCAGGCGCTGGATCGGGGCTTTCGATCCCTGCGCACGCGAGACCATCGCCACGATGCGGGCCAGTGCGGTCTCGCTCCCAAGCGAGGTTGCGCGGGCGCGCACGACACCCGTCGTGTTGAGCGTTCCGGCGAAAATTGTATCGCCAACCTGACGCAGGACGGGCACAGCCTCACCCGTGAGCATCGACTCATTGATCTCGGTTGCGCCTTCGATAACCTCGCCATCAACTGGAATAGCTTCACCAGGGCGGACCACGAACACATCACCGCGTTGCAATGACGCGACAGCGCAGATTTCCACACCGTTCGGCGTTACGCGGTTGGCAGTTTGTGGCCTCAGATTGAGCAGAGCTTCCAGACCGGAAGCTGCTTTTTGCCGCGCCCGCGCCTCGAGAAGCCTTCCAACCGAAATCAGGAGGATCACGAAGGCGCTTGCCTCGAAATAGACCGGCAGATCGAGCCCGCAGAGCGTGACGGCCATGCTGAAGCCGTAAGCGATACTTGTCCCGAGGCAGACCAGCACGTTCATATTGGCCGAGCCACTCCGCAGGGCATGATAGGCACTGCGATAGAAATGACGGGCACCATAGATCTGTACGACACTCGCACAAAGCGCCTGAAGCCAGAGCGGCACGAGGTGATGAGCGCCAACCGCCATACCCAGCATTTCGATGGCAAACGGGATGCAGAACAGGGCGATAATGGCCAGATCCCGCTGCGCCGTTGCAGGTTCTCTCGAAGGCGCTTCGTGCCCCTGCTGGTCCGCTGTGGAGGTTGCCGTAAAGCCAGCCTTGCGAACGGCCTCGACGAGGCGATCCTCCGTGACCGCCCCCGCGATGTAATCGATCTGCGCGGTCTCCGTGGCGAGATTGACGGCTGCCCTGACGCCCGGCAGGCGGTTGAGCACCTTTTCCAGTCGCGCAGAGCAAGCGGCGCAGCTCATTCCCTCAATGGCAAATCGTGCTTCCTGATGCCCAAGACCGAAGCCTGTCTTCTCGACGATTTTTTCGATGGCGCCTAGGTCTGGCCCCTCATCGGCTCGGGAGATGATCGCGCGCGAGGATGCGAAATTGACCGATGCTGTCAGCCCATCCTGCCGGTTGAGCACTTTCTCCAGCCGTGCCGCGCAGGCAGCACAACTCATACCGGTTACTTCCAGATCAAGACTGCTGGCGCTCATGGAATCATTTCTCATTCGACTGGAAGAAAGGGTCGTTTCAAACGCTCGACTCTACCGATCAAGCATCCCTTATCTGGCCGCTCCATCGCGTAGAGCCACTACCGCCTGCCCCGCAGGGACCGTCGGCTGAACCATTTTGCGGCAGCCGTCAGCACGAAGTGTGCGGGCTGCCGACATTTGACCAGTGTCGGTCAGATTGAACCGCTGGCTCGTTAAGCGACGGGAGTGTGAAAGGCGACGACCGCTGAGCCCATCCCGCCGCGTTGTAACCGACGAAATGGGCCACGATGATCTCCGGGCGGCGATAGACGAGCACGTCAGCCTCGTGCGACGTCGAAGCCCGTTTCCTCAATGACCGTTTCCAGTGCGGCGCGTGGCACAGCCGGACCGTCCGTGGTGACGCGCACATTGCCCGTCTCGTGGCTGGCCTTGACATCCGTCACGCCGGGGATCTCGAGCAGTGCCTTTTCGAGGCGGCTCGAGCAGCCCCCGCAGGACATGCCTTCAACCTTGAAATCAAGGGTCTCGCTCATTGTTTCATGCTCCTTGCCAATATGACCAGACCGAGATGGTGATCAATACGGTTGCAATCAACGTATACCTCTGAGAGAGTGTCGCAACTGATCCGATTATTTCCCTGTAACGTCTATGGGACGACATGCCGAACCGCTGCACGCCTCTATGGATCGTGATGCTCGCTGCATTCTGCCTGATCCTGCGCGGGGCGTTCCCGGCGCAGGCGGCTAGCGCGCAGCTGACCGGTTGCGGCGTAATGACGGTTCAGAGCACCCATGCGGGATGTGCGATGCATCACCCCAGCGTCACCATGAGTGGGGTGCGCCAGCCTGACGCAGCCACAAACGGCATGATTGGCAAGGCGGAACAGCCCCAGCACAAACTGCATGGGGAAGGCTGCCATGGTTGCCCCCCGAGCCTGTCCTGCACAACTGGCCATGTCGCTCTTGGTGCCACGTCACCTGCCCGTCCGCTCGCCGTGCAAGTAACCCGCTATGCGGCCTCGTCCGGCTTCGCTCTGGCAGGCCAGCAACGGGTTCCGGACCCCAGACCGCCCCGCTTTTCCTGAATCGCTGATCCGTATGCCGGTCTGATTTTCTCAGGCTGCGCGTTCCGTTCCGATCATTCAGGACCTGTTTCATGATTGCCTTGACACGCAAGGGACCGGCGCTCAATCGCCGGAAATTCGTCACGGGGCTGGCGGGGCTCGGCGTTGCCTCGTCCGCCCGCGCCATGCCCGCCATGACACCTGCGGCACACATATATGACCCCTCAGCCATTCCGCCTGCGCCCGCCTCCACCTACGACCTGACTGTCGATACGGCACCCTGGCAGGTCGGCAAGCGCAGGGGGCGCGCCTTTACAGTCAATGGGAGCGCCCCTGCCCCCACCCTGCGCTGGCGCGAGGGTGACGAGATGGTGCTGAATGTCATCAACCATCTTGATCAGCCTACCTCGATCCACTGGCATGGCATCAGGCTGCCAGCCAACATGGACGGTGTGCCGGGCCTGAGTTTTGCCGGCATTCCTGCCAAGGGTCGCTACACCTACCGTTTCCCACTGCGCCAATCGGGCACGTACTGGTATCACAGCCATTCCGGCATGGAGGAGGCGCAGGGGCTTTTTGGCGCGCTGGTGATCGATCCGGCAGGGCCGCCACTTCATCGCTATGAACGGGATTATGTTCTTGTCCTGTCAGACTGGAGCGATGTCGCGCCGCATGACATCGTCAGCAACCTCAAGCAGCAAGACGATTATTACAATTTCCGCCAGCGCAGTGTGGCCTCGCTGTTTCATGAAGCCCGCCAGCATGGATTGCATGACGCTCTGGCGAGCCGACTGATGTGGTCGCACATGAGAATGTCAGCCACGGATATCTCTGATGTCAGCGGGGTGATTTACAGTTACCTCATCAACGGGCAATCGCCGGATGACAACTGGACTGGCCTTTTTTCCCCCGGCGAGCGGATCCGGCTGCGTGTCGTCAATGCGTCGGCCATGACCCTGTTCGACTTTCGGATACCGGGGCTCGATTTCGATATCATTGCCGCTGATGGATCGGATGTTCACCCCGTGCGTGTTGAGGAATTCCGCATCGGCCCGGCTGAAACCTATGATCTGATCGTGACCCCGACTGAGAACCGGGCATGGACAATCTTCATCCAGCCAGAAGACCGTACCGGCTTTGCGCGCGGCACACTCGCTCCTGCCTTGGGCATGGCAGGACCGATACCCCCTATGGATCCGCGGCCCGTACGCAGTATGATCGATATGGGGATGGGGCGTATGGAGAACGGCCCTGCTGGCATGAGCGGCATGAGCGGCATGAGCGGCATGAGCGGCATGAGCGGCATGAGCGGCATGAGCGGCATGAGCGGCATGAGCGGCATGAGCGGCATGAGCGGCATGAGCGGCATGAGCGGCATGAGCGGCATGAGCG
>NZ_JBXWTO010000018.1:0-51362 GCF_057319415.1 Asaia sp. A2 | reverse complement strand
AGTTCTTTCGAAAAAGAATAAATCAGTCAGCACTCTCATCATCAGAACCACTGGTTCAGACAACACCAAAGCGCCGCCAACATATCCCTTCCATAACCTATTCAATTTTCAAAGAACCCCACCTAACTCACTGATCTTACTCAGTCTTTCAGGCAGTCACCGCGGCGTGTTTCGCTGCGGTGAACGGGCTTTTAGACCCCACACCCACACCCGTCAACATATAATTTCAAAAAAATGACAGCGTGCGAGGAAAAAACTTTCTGCGTGGTTGAACTTCCCGCAGCGCGCCTCACAAAAGAAAAGGAGGCCTGAGCCCCCTCCCCTCTCGCGAAACGAGATCGCTTTATTCAGAAATCGACGCTGGCCGTACCACCCACGAAGAAAGGCGACGCGACGTAGTACGTCGTGCTTCCGGCAGACAATTTGTGTCCATACACCCCGGTCGTTGCCTTGCCGTTTGCAGCAGTGCCATTCACGAAGCCAAGATAGTGGTTGTTCGTGATGTTCTGCAGGTTGAGCTGCAGGACCGGGTTCTTCATGAAGCCAAAATTGTGGAAGCGATATCCGGCATGGACATTCATCGTCACATAGCTCGGGATCGACGTGTCATTGTTGAACGTCGCATACTGCTTGCCGACGTATTTGAGGTTGAAACCGCTGAACAGATGGCCATCGTCGTAGTCGAGGTTGAACGCCACCTGTTGCTTCGGCGTCTGGGGCGCAAACTTGCCCTTGCTGAACACGTAGTCACCGCTGCTGCCAGCTGCGACATTACTGTCCGTCCGGGCGTTGATGTACTCGGCCGAAACATAGGGACGCAGATGATAAAGGATCGGACGCGTACCGATTTCGAAATCAACGCCATCGGCGTGCGATCCACCGCCATTAATGCTCTGTGAGTAATAGGACCCGTTGGGCAGCACTACCGTCTGGGTGTAGAGACGGTTGGTGAAATTGTAGTGGAAATAGGTCAGTGTACTGTTAAACAGGCTTCCCTGATAACGGACACCAGCTTCTTCCGAAATCGAGATTTCCGGCTTCTGGTTCGGGTTCGCCTTCGTGCTGTAGCCCACGCCCTTGGTGTAGGTACCAGCGTCATAGAGCGATGTGTTCATCGGGATGCGGAAGTTGGTCGTCCCGGAAGCAAAAAGCTGGAACTGGTCATTCAGCTTGTAGCGAATGGACGCGGCTGGCAGCGGCTCATTCCAGCTTCCGTTGATATAGGGACCTGTCGACGTGTCCGGCAGATAGTTCTGCCCCTGGCGGGTGATCATCGCATATTTCAGGCCGCCCTCGATGGTGAGGCGATTGTTGAGCAATGAGAGCGAGTCATCGATGAAGAGCGTATGAATACGCGTCTGCGTCAGCGTGTCGCGATATTGGGCGGTTGTACCGTTGGAGAGCACAAGGTTCGGGCCGCCGCCATATTCATCGAGCGGCGCACCGGTCGCAGGATCGACGAGGCTGTAAGGTGCCGTCTGGATCTGTTTCGAATACTCAAACCAGTAACCAATCATCAGACGGTTGGCCCCGGTATGCAGAGCCAACTTTGTTACGGCACCCGGGCGATAAGTCTGGGTATTCGACGGATTGTAGAGAAGCAGACTCTTCGTATTCGATGGATTATATTGACCGATGGAGCCGCTCAGAGATTGCGAGCCGTATTGCTGGCTCGTGAGACTCTCATTGTAGGCGCCACCGCCATTGCCGTTGCCATACCAGAAATACGGTGTTTCCGTCAGCGTCAGATTGTCCGTCAGCGTGAAAGTGGACGGCGCACTGGCATAGATGTTCGTGAACGGATTCTGATGCAGCTTATAGTAATTAGCACTCGGGCTTTTTGGATTCCACTTGGAGTCATACGTGTAGGACGTGCCGTATTTCTGCCAGTTCGCGAGACTCATGGACGGAAAGAGTGTGCTGTCGCTTTGATTGCCGACGATAGCCAGCGCGATACGATTGCCCTGCCCCCATTCATTCACCCATTTGGTCTCGCCGTGCAGCTTCTTCTGTGCACCAGGACCACGCCATGAATCCTCATGAGCAGCCGAAAATGAGATATAACCCTTGAGATGCGTATTGCCGATACGACCAGTATCCACGCGGCCGAAGATGCGCCGAGCGTTATAGCTGCCATAAGTCCCGTCAAGATGGCCGCTGAATTTTTCGGTCGGATCCAGCAGGTACATATTCACGGCACCGCCCGAGGCACTGATATGGGGACTGTCGAGATCTGCCGAACCCTGCTCTACATTAATAGTGCGCAGATTCTCTGAATCGACGATCTCCTGAGGATAAACTGCGTAGTTACCAATGTCGTTGATTGGGAAACCTTCGAGCGTGAAGCCAATCTGGCTGGCATTCAGTCCACGCAGCGTCAGGTTGCCGCCGTTCAGACCAAGAGGATCGACCGAGGTGGTATTGACGCCGGGCAGCGAGGCGATGAGCTGCATCGGGTTGAGACCGGGCGTCTGTTTGGCGATAAATTCCTGCGTGACGGTCGAACGCGACTTTGCCGCATCCTCATGCACCATGAGGCCACCACCCGCAGAGGTGTGACGGCTTGCCCGCACCTGGACGGTTTCACTGCGTGCCGCATCCGCAGGAGAAGTCGAACCCATCATGGACGGCCCTGAGTCCGTGCTCTGCGCAGTTTTGGACGAGGCCGTCTTACGACCGGTTTCGCTTTGCTCTGCCTGTGCTGTAGAGACAGTGAGAGCGAAAACGGACGTCGCACATAAAAAATAGCGGGCGTTAAAGCGCATCATTCTTCCCGAGATACCTACTGGGTTATTAACGAACATCGTTTGTTACGTTAATGTTCCTATCACAGCGCATTGCGGGAGAGGGATGAAAATTTGATGACGATACGTAATATTAAAATTGCTTTATAATAGTTACATAGAGTATCATTGCGATACAATACAAAGCATCCGGAACAACGCAATTACGTCGAGCGAAGTAGTTCCACACAAAGAGAGATTGAAATTCTATATTAGGTTCCGTGGACAAAGGTTGACAGTAACGTCCGCGATTGATTCACGCTGCCTTTTGGAGATGTCGTTGGGCGAGCGAATTGGGCTTTCGGACGAGGAATGGACGATCATTGGGCCGCTGCTTCCGCCTGAGACGGGTCGTGGCTGCCGCCCGGCACGAGGTAACCGGCTGTATTTCGAAGGCATGATGTGGATTGCCCGAACGGGATCGCAATGGCGGCACCTGCCTGATGACTACGGCAAATGGAACAGCGTGTTCCGACGTTACCGGCGATGGGCAATGACGGGCGTGTTCGACGCGATGCTCGAAACGCTGGCTGAAATGGTGGAGCGAGATGCCACCGCTGATATGATCGACAGCACAGTGGTCCGAGCACATCACTGTGCTGTCGGTATAAAAAAGGGTCTCAGGAAACCGAGGAGCTTGGCCGATCGCATGGTGGTGTGGTTTCACCACCAAACTGCACGCCCGATGCGACGCGAGGAGACGCCCTCTCGGTTTTGTCCTGACGCCGGGACAGGCCCACGATATTCAGGGTTTCGGCCCGCCGTTCCACATGATCGCTGACAAGATCGAGGCATTGCTGGCAGACAAGGGTTACGATGCCGACGTCATTCGCGAGGAGCTTGCCAAGGCCGAAATCGAAGCCGCGATCCCGGCCAAAAGTAACCGCCGCACTCCTATCCCTCACGACAGAACCAAATACCGCTGGCGCAATCTCGTCGAGCGCCTGTTCAATAAACTCAAGAACTGGCGACGCATCGCCACCCGATATGACAAAACCAGGGAATCATATCTTGGCTTCGTCAGTCTTGTGTCGACACTCCAGTGGATCCCATTTGTCCACGAAGCCTAGAGAGTCTGTGTTTGGTTATCCTTCGAATTTTATCGCTATATGAATTTTCCAATGCGATCATGACCTCGGAAATTAAGCTCATCTAGGCATAACGTTACACAAATAACGCCGGAGCCGCCCCGATCGCGCGATATCGTTACCCCCCTTTCACGGACTCATCCCAGGTCGCTTTGTGCGCCGCCCCTTGGGAAGCAATGGCGATTGATCCTGCGACAAAGCCCCCTCTCCATGTTCGCGCAATTTAACGCTTTAGAACGCGCCATAGGTACACCGACCGACATACTCTATTCCAACGCGAAGCCCGAGACGAACAATGATCCCCCCCCCCCCTGACGGGAAGATAGACGCGGCAACCAGAGGTATGTGAAGCTGCTCATAGCTTAGCCCCGCGAAACCAAATCCATAGGTGCCGCAATGGCTGATCAGGACCTCTCCCACATGCTGCGCGATGTAGGTCATCGCTGCAGCACCAAGCCTGAGCTATCGCCACCCCACCCGGTCAGGACACCATTTGCACCATTGAGAAGGGCAGAATCATCCGTGATACTCAACCGATTACTCAGCACAGCATCCGAGGAACGGGCAAAGTAAGCCCGAGGGCGGCCTAGCGCCGTGTCGCAGCGCCAAAATTCAGGCTTGCAAGACATTTGAAAGCACCCCGTCGAACGTGGTGCGGGATCTTTGCCAGACGGGAAAAGGCCCATGCAACCGCATCGTTCGCCCACTAACACTTTCAGTGGGGGCCATTCCAGGATCGCATCGGCAGGCGACACAAGCTTCGAGACGTTTCTCACACCAAAAACAGAGCTTTACGGACGTAGACGTCTTGCTCCCCCGATCAAATGCAGGCGAACGGGTCATGCCAATTCGCCCGATCTACGCCTTCCCCATCCAGAACAGGTCTCAGCATACGCGAACCGACCCGCGTCTAGGGTTTCCCGAACTGCGTAACTCGCGAGAAAAGATACCCTACGGGCATGGGCTGCTTTACGGCGGATCGCAAAGGCAGGACACGACCCATGAACGAGGTGGAACCAGTTGAACGCGTCTATGGCTTGTTAGATACGCAGGCATATACCTGTGCAATCCACAATTTGGAGAGTTGAATTTTAAGGAAAATGGCTGGGGGACCTGGATTCGAACCAGGGCTGACCGGGTCAGAGCCGGTAGTTCTACCGCTAAACTATCCCCCAGCAGTTGAGCCGTAGCTCAGTGCCTTGCGGTGGCGGTCAGATAGCATCCACCCCACAGCGCGACAACCCCCCTTTTGACATTTTTTTCCATAAATCCGTCTTTGCCCCGTCACAAAATCCTTGCTGTGCTCTGCCCGCGCCATCACATTGTTTTTTGCAGAAGATTTCTGGTGCGTTGCACCATCACAAAAAGGGGACGATCATGGGCTACCGCCAAAGCGATGCTACCTCCCCCTCGATCGGGGGACACACCCCGAGGCATTTTGCCGCGCTCGATCTCGGCACCAATAACTGTCGCCTCATGATCGCCAGGCGGAGTGGGCACGGCGTGCAGGTGCTGGACCGCCAGAACCGCATGGTCTGTCTTGGCGAGGGTCTGGTGGAGACCGGCGAACTCAGCTCTCGCGCAATGGACCGCGCCATCCGCACGCTTGATAGCTACGCCGCACGCATGGATGGCCTCCCTTCGCTTCAGGTCCGCGCCGTCGCTACAGAAGCGTGCCGCCGCGCCCTTAATCGCGAAAGCTTCCTCTCACGCGTCCATTCTGAAACCGGTCTTTCTTTAGAGATCATATCACCGCGAGAAGAGGTGGAGCTCGCTGTAGAAGGATGCCGCACACTTTTGCATCGTGATCCGGACGGTGGGCGGCGAGCCATTCTTTTTGATATTGGCGGCGGCTCGACCGAAATTGCCTGGCTAAGATTACAGCCCGAGACTCATGAGCACGAAGTTGTCGGGCTGGTAAGTCTGCCCTTCGGGGTTGTTACGCTCTCCGAGCAGTTCGGACACAAGCGCGGTGAAGATGACACCGCAAATCTAGCCGGAGTGTACGAGGAAATGGTCCGCCTCGTGCAGGACCCCCTTTCGGCGTTTGAACGTGTACACCAGATCGGACGGGAAATGCGCCGCAGCGCTGTGCAGATGCTGGGAACCAGCGGCACGGTAACGACTTTGGCCAGCGTCGCGCAGAACCTGGCGCGCTACAGCCGCCATGCTGTTGACGGCTTCACGCTCACAGCGGAAGCCGCTTATGACGCGATCGGCCTTGTGCGTCAGGCTGCCTCAGGCCAAAAGGCGTCACCTCCCGGCCTCACCCCGGACCGTCAGCACTTCATGCTGCCTGGCTGTGCGATTTTCGACGCCATCCATCGTGTCTGGCCATCACGCGAAATCATTGTCGCCGATCGAGGGCTGCGCGACGGGATGGTGGCCCGCATGGCGTCGCAGTCGCGTCGCTCGCGCGTTCACGCTCATGGCGTACGTCAGCACACGGTCCCGCAGGACAGGCACGCGAATTATCGTGGCCATCATGTACCGTCTTCCTTTATGGGACGCGCATGAGCAAAGATAATGACAAGCGCGGCCGTCAGGGCGGCAAGGCGCAGGAGCGCCGTATTCCGGGCAAGGCCCTCAAAAGTTCAGCCGCGCCCGGTGAATCTGACAGCGCATTGGATGGCAGCTCTGTCCAGACGGCGCGCAACAAGACCATCATGCTGCGCACGGCGCGTGGGCGCTCCACAGCGCAGCAGCGTTGGCTGAACCGCCAGCTCAACGACCCTTATGTGGCCGCAGCCCGCAAGCAGGGTTGGCGCTCGCGCGCAGCCTTCAAGCTGATTGAAATCGACGACCGGCTCAAGCTGATCAAGCCCGGGATGAGAATCATCGACCTCGGCGCTGCCCCGGGTGGCTGGACGCAGGTTGCGGTCAAGCGCGGTGCCAGCGCTGTCGTGGGCGTGGATCTGCTGCCGGTCGATCCTGTCAGTGATGCCACGATAATAGAAGGCGACTTTACAGATCCCGAGATGCCTGCCCGTCTGATCGAATTGCTAGGCGGCCCTGCCGATCTGGTCTTGTCGGACATGGCACCCAACACGACAGGCCATGCGCCGACAGATCACCTGCGCATCATGGGACTGGCGGAAGGCGCGCTTGATTTTGCGATGCAGGTTCTGGCGGTTGGCGGCGGATTCGTCGCCAAGGTATTTCAGGGCGGTTCCGAGCGGCAGATGCTCGAGCCCATGAAGCTCGCCTTTTCCAGTGTGCGTCACCTCAAACCCCCTGCATCACGCAAGGAGTCGAGCGAGCTTTACGTTGTGGCGACCGGGTTCCGCCCCGATCGCCTCAAGCAGGACTGAGAGGTGCCCCTTACTCGGTCACGTCCCACAGCCAGGCGGCACCGCGCACGCCTGAGCTGTCGCCGTGCTTGTTCCGCACGATCGGGGTGGTGCAGGTCGGCGTGATCACATGACGCGCCAGCATGGGCGGTACGCGCTCATAGATGCTGTCGAGGTTGGACACGCCACCGCCGAGCACAATGATGTCAGGATCAAGAAAGTTGATCGCGAGAGCGCAGGCGCGCGAGAAGCGGTCCATGTAGCGATCAAGCGCCCCAATGGCAGCGATATCACCGTTTGCAGCGGCTTCCTCAATCCCTGCGGTGTTGTGGTGCCCTACGCCCTTCCAGTCCTTTGCCAGTTCCGGTCCGCAAAGATAGCGCTCAAGGCAACCCTCATTGCCGCAAAAGCATTTCGGCAGAGGGAACTCTTCAAGACGCACCCACGGAAGCGGCGTATGACCCCACTCACCCGCAATGCTGTGTCGTCCACCGATGACCTTGCCGTCAACAACGATACCAGCACCCATACCCGTGCCTATGATGATGCCGAACACCGTGCGGTTTCCTGCGCCTGCACCGTCTGCTGCCTCTGAGAGGGCAAAGCAGTTCGCATCATTCTCGACGCGCACTGAGCGGTTCAGAGCGCGATCAAGATCGATGCCGAAAGGCTGGTTGTTCAGCCACGTCGCGTTTGCGTTCTTGATAAGGCCGGTTTCCGGCGAGATGGAACCCGGAATACCGATGCCGAGTGTCGAGGTGAGCTGACCCGGTGCGGCAAGGTGCGAGGCCACACTGCCCAGGCGCTGATCGACGCTCGCGACGAGATCGCGCACAGCGATCACGGCGTCTTCATAGATTCCCGGGTTCGGTACGCGTTCGCGCAGTTGCAGATCGCCAGCGCGATCGAGAACTGCGATTTCGATTTTTGTGCCACCGAAATCGATGCCGAGGCGATAATCAGCCATCTCTTGCCTTACTGATGTTGCTTCTGAAAACTGCGGCGCATGTTGCGGACGAATACGGTCCGAGTAAAGATGTATTGGTCAAACAGAGCGGTCAAACAGCGCCCGACCTTGAAACACACATGGCGCTGCGCGCATAGTCCTGAAAATGACAGCTTCGCCTTCAGAAACCCTGCTCGATGTTCGTGGGATGGCCTGCCCCCTGCCGGTGCTCCGTGCGCATCGCAGCCTCAAGACCCTTTTGCCGGGTGCGAAACTGCGCGTTCTGGCGACGGATCGGGCCAGCGTTGCTGATTTCCAGGCATTCTGCCGCGAGACAGGCCACGCGCTTGTGGCATTTTCCGAAGATGGCGAGACACTATCCTTCGTGATTCGTCGCAAATCGGACACAGCTGTGTCCTTGCCTGTCACGGAATAATCATAGTCTCTCCACCCTTGGGCTTGGAGAATGGAGTGCGACGGGTTATCCCTCCATCCCAATGGCCGTCATATGCTGACGGCATTTTTCCGAAACAGCGGAGCGGGACGGCAGTTACGGCATGGACGCACAGCTATCACAGCTCTCTTTCGAGGATGCCCTGTCAGAACTCGACAGGATCGTACGCGGCCTCGAAAGTGGCCAGATGAAACTCGAGGACGCGATAAGCGCCTATGAGCGAGGTGCTGCCCTGCGCCGCCATTGTGAAACAAAACTCTCGGAAGCCGAAATGCGCGTTCGGGCCATCACACAGCGTGATGGTACGACTGGCACAACGCCGCTTGCCGAGTTCGACGAGAATTCTGGCGGAAAAGCCCCATGACGACCACCTCATCACCCTCAACTGCATCGCCCGAGACCCTTGCGGCCTCACTTGGCACGGCAGCGCGCGCAATCGAAAGCACGATCGATCGCCTTTTCCCCATGGTCGAAGGCGACGAATCGGTTCTGATTGAGGCCATGCGCTACGCAGCCCTTGGCGGTGGCAAGCGACTGCGCGGCTATCTCGTAACAGAGATTGCCGGCATTTTCGGTGCAGAGCCCGAGGGCGCCCTTCGTGTGGCAGCCTCAGTCGAAATGCTTCACGCCTACAGTCTGGTTCATGATGACCTGCCTGCCATGGATGATGATGATCTGCGCCGTGGGCAGCCCTCAACGCACAGGAAGTTTGACGAGGCCATTGCCATCCTGGCTGGCGACGCCCTTCAGACCTCTGCCTTCGAGATTCTGGCGGATGAAGCCACCCATTCCGATCCTTCCGTGCGTATCGCCCTGGTGACTGCCCTTGCACAGGCTTCAGGTGCGGCGGGCATGGTCGGTGGTCAGGTGGTCGATATCCGCGGCGAGGGCAAATCGCTGCCGCTCGATCAGGTGCGACGCCTTCACGCCATGAAAACCGGCGCGCTGATCCGCTACGCCGCCGAGGCCGGTGCCATTCTTGGCGGTGCGACACGCGTCCAGCGCGACGCCATCATCGCCTATGGTCGTGATATCGGCACCGCCTTTCAGGTGGCCGATGACGTGCTCGACACCACGGCCAGCGCTGAGGAACTCGGCAAGACGGCCGGCAAGGATGAAGCTTCCGGCAAATCCACCTATGTCTCCCTTCTCGGCATTGACGGCGCACGTGCAGAAGCCGCGCGCCTTGTCGAGCAGGCCACACAGGCCCTGACCTCTTTCGGGACCGAAGCAGCCGCGCTCAGAGCCCTGGCACACTACATCGTCGAGCGCAGGAATTAAGAGAATGAGCGATACCAGCAAACCGAACCAAGCCTCGCCCATCCCGACCATGGGTCGTTTTCCCAATCTCGACCGGGTCGTCGTTCCCGCCGATCTGAGAAACTTCTCGACCGATCAGCTGAAGCAGCTGGCTGAGGAGCTGCGCTCCGAGACGGTTGATGCGGTGTCCACCACGGGCGGCCATCTTGGCGCTTCCCTTGGCGTGGTCGAGCTGACCGTGGCCATGCATGCCGTGTTCAACACGCCTGATGACCGGATCATCTGGGATGTCGGCCATCAGGCCTACCCGCACAAGATCCTGACCGGGCGCCGTGACCGTATCCGCACGCTACGTCAGCCAGAGGGTCTCTCGGGCTTCACACGTCGCTCGGAAAGCGAGTACGACCCGTTCGGTGCTGCCCATTCCTCCACGTCCATCTCCGCCGGTCTCGGCATGGCCGTGGCGCATCATCTGCGTGCCAATGATGATCCGTCCTATGAAGAACGCAATGTCATTGCGGTTATTGGCGACGGGTCGATTTCAGCTGGCATGGCCTATGAAGCCATGAACAATGCCGCCGTGGCCGGTCCTGGCGCCAAGCGCCTGATCGTCATTCTCAACGACAACGAGATGTCCATCGCGCCGCCGGTCGGCTCGATGTCCAACTATCTCTCCCGTCTGATGACCTCGCGTCAGTTCCTGAGCCTCCGCGATCTGGCTGGCAAGCTGGCCAAGCGCCTGCCTGCCGGGCTGGAGCGTACCGCCAAGCGTGCTGACGAACTGACGCGCGGCCTGATCACGGGCGGCACGCTGTTCGAGGAGCTCGGCTTCTATTATGTCGGTCCGGTTGACGGTCATGACCTCAACCAGCTGGTGCCGATCCTGCGCAATCTTCGCGACAGCGATGAGGGCCCGGTCCTGCTGCATGTCATCACCGAGAAGGGACGCGGCTACAAGCCGGCTGAATCTGCGGGTGATAAATATCACGCTGTCAGCAAGTTCAATGTGATCACGGGTGAGCAGAAAAAGGCTCCCGCCGGTCCGCCGAGCTACACCTCGGTCATGGCACGCGAATTGCTGCGTCGTGCCGAGACGGATGAGCGCATCACGGCCATCACTGCGGCAATGCCCTCGGGTACGGGTCTGGACAAGTTTGCCCAGAAGCATCCCGAGCGCTTCTTCGATGTCGGCATTGCCGAGCAGCATGCCGTAACTTTTGCTGCCGGCATGGCTTCGGAAGGGCTGCGTCCTTTCTGCGCCATCTATTCCACCTTCCTGCAGCGCGCCTACGACCAGGTGGTGCATGATGTGGATCTGCAGAACCTGCCGGTTCGTTTTGCCATCGACCGTGCCGGTCTTGTCGGTGCCGATGGTGCGACCCATGCTGGCTCGTTCGATCTGAACTATCTGTGCTGCCTGCCGAACATGGTGGTGATGGCCCCGAGTGACGAGGTCGAGCTTACCCATATGACCGCCACGGCCTGCGTGTACGATGCGGGTCCGATCGCGTTCCGTTACCCCCGTGGTGGTGGCACGGGTCTCGACCTGCCGGAGAAGGGCGAGGTTCTTGAGATCGGTCGTGGCCGCATCGTCCGTGAGGCCGTTCGTCAGCCGGGCAACAAATCCGGCGTCGCCATTCTCTCGTTGGGCACGCGCCTGACCGAATCGCTCAAGGCAGCCGATCACCTTGCTGCGCAGGGCATTGCCGTGACCGTTGCCGATGCCCGCTTTGCCAAGCCGATCGACACGGCAATGGTCGAACGTCTGGCCCGTGAGCACGATGTCCTGATCACAATCGAGGAAGGCGCCGCAGGCGGCTTCAGCAGCCTCGTGGTCCGTCATCTGGCCGAGACGGCTCTTCTCGATCAAGTCAGGTTCCGCCCCATGGCGCTGCCTGACACCTATATCGATCATAACCTGCCGGACGTGCAGTATGACGAAGCCGGGCTGAATGCGCCGCAAATCGTCGATACGGCGCTTGCCGCGCTCGGTGCACAGAACGCCCAGCAGACGGCCTGATGGCCAAGAAGCGGGCAGACGTCCTGCTGGTCGAGCGCGGCCTCGTCGAGAGCCGCGCCCGCGCGCAGGCGTTGATCATGGCGGGACTTGTGTTCACCAAGGACCGCCGCATTGCCAAGGCGGGCGATATGCTCGCCGAGGATACCGCGCTTGACCTCAAGGGGCAGGATCACCCCTGGGTCTCGCGCGGCGGTCTCAAGCTGGACCATGCGCTCAGCCATTTCGGGCTCGATCCTGCAGGGGCAACGGCGGTGGATGTCGGTGCTTCCACAGGGGGTTTTACCGATGTGCTGCTGACCAAGGGCGCCACAAAAGTCTATGCCGTCGATGTCGGCCATGGTCAGATTGCATGGAAGCTGCGGTCTGACCCGCGCGTTGTGGTCATGGAAAAGACCAATGCCCGGACGCTGGATGAGACGATCATTCCCGACCCGATTTCCATTGTTGTTTGTGATGCGAGCTTCATCGGGCTACGCATCGTACTGCCCCCTGCCCTCGCTCTCTGTCAGCCAGGTGGATGGGCGGTGGCCCTGATCAAACCGCAATTCGAAGCCGGACGCTCCGAGATTGGCGCGAAGGGCGTCGTGCGTGACGCCGCGGTGCATGAGCGTGTTTGCGCTGAAATCCGTGCCTGGTGGGAAGAACTCGAAGGTTGGGAGGTTCTTGGCATTGAACCAAGCCCCATCACTGGCCCCGAGGGGAACCGCGAATTCCTGATCGCCGCCCGGCGCGTTTGAGGAGTCGGGGGTACTTCATCTGGACGTAGCGAGAGGGTCAGCCCAGAAGCGCCCCGTGCTTTGCAGCGGTTTTGCTTGCGTTCCCGGTGCCTATTCGTGATAGAGCACCCCCATGTCCGACATCTCGACCACACTCGACCTGAATGAGCAGGAGCGCGCGCGCATCCTTGCCAAATCCGCGCTTTTCGCACCGCCCCCGGCTGTCCTGCCCGACGGGCGGCGTGACCTCGTGGGCCTGTCCCGCGAAGAGCTGATTGCCGAGATGGCGGAATTCGGTGAAAAACCGTTCCGGGCCAAGCAGCTCTGGCATTGGATCTATCATCAGGGTGCCACCGATTTCGCCCGTATGAGCAGCATCGCAAAGCCGCTCCAGGCGAAACTTGCAGAGCGTTATGTCGTTGGCCGCCCTGCGACGAGCCTGGAGCAGACCTCCAGCGACGACACGCGCAAATTCCTGTTCCGTTTCCGCGATGGGCAGGAAGCCGAGACCGTCTATATACCGGACCGTCGCGAGGACCGCGGCGCAGTCTGCATTTCGTCTCAGGTGGGCTGCACTCTTTCCTGCACATTCTGCCATACCGGCACACAGAAGCTGGTGCGCAATCTGGGTGCGGCGGAGATCGTGTCGCAGTTCATGGCGGCCCGCGATTCCTACGGTGAATGGCCCAGCCCCAAGGGCGAGACACCGCGCCTGCTCTCGACCATTGTTCTGATGGGCATGGGCGAACCACTCTATAATTACGACAACGTGGCCAAGGCGATGCGTATTGTAATGGACGGCGAGGGCATCGCCTTGTCACGCCGCCGCATCACACTCTCGACGTCGGGCGTGGTTCCGATGATGGATCGCTGCGGTGAGGAACTTGCCGTCAACCTCGCGATCTCCCTGCATGCCGTAACGAACGATCTGCGTGACAAGATCGTACCGCTCAACCGCAAATACCCGATTGAGGAACTGATGGCGGCGTGCCGACGCTACCCGGCAGCCTCGAACTCCCGACGCATCACCTTCGAATACATCATGCTGCGCGGCATCAATGACAGTGAGGCCGATGCCCGTGAACTGGTGCGGCTGATCAAGGGCCTGCCCGCCAAGGTGAATCTGATCCCCTTCAATCCCTGGCCCGGTTCGGAGTTCAAACCCTCGACGCGTGAACAGCTTCAAAAATTCGCCGCCATCGTGATGGATGCCGGGTTTGCTGCGCCAATTCGGATGCCACGCGGGCGCGATATCCTGGCCGCTTGTGGCCAGCTCAAGACTGAAAGCGAAAGACTGCGCCGCAGCACAACCGCCGACGCAGAATAACCCGACACTGGCCAGCCAGTCAGGCTGGCCAGTGCGCGAGGCGAGTGATAAGAATGACTCTGTATTTGTCATTCTATCAGAGGGAAGCCTGGCCTCATGACTGCCCGGGACGTCAAAAAAGTTGTTCTCGCCTACTCGGGCGGGCTGGATACTTCCGTCATTCTGCGCTGGCTGCAGAAGGAATATGGTTGCGAAGTGGTCACCTTCACCGCCGATCTCGGTCAGGGTGAAGAGCTGGAGCCGGCGCGCCGCAAGGCCGAGATGTTCGGCGTCAAGGACATCTTCGTCGAGGACCTGCGCGAAACCTTCGTCAAGGATTTCGTGTTCCCGATGTTCCGCGCCAATGCGCTGTATGAGGGGCAGTACCTGCTGGGTACGTCAATCGCGCGTCCGCTTATTGCGCAGCGCCAGATCGAGATCGCCAAGATGGTCGGTGCCGATGCCGTGGCCCATGGCGCGACCGGCAAGGGCAATGATCAGGTTCGTTTCGAGCTTGGCTATTACGCGCTGCAGCCCGACATCAAGGTCATCGCGCCGTGGCGTGAGTGGAACCTGACCTCGCGCACCAAGCTGCTGGCTTTTGCCGAGGAAAACCAGATTCCGGTTACCAAGGACAAGCGCGGCGAGGCACCTTTCTCGGTCGATGCCAACCTTCTCCACTCGTCTTCCGAGGGCAAGATCCTCGAAGATCCCGCAGTCGCCCCCGATGAGATCGTTTTCCAGCGCACCATCTCGCCCGAAAACGCGCCCGATGTCGCAACTGAAATTGCTATCGATTTCTTCGGAGGTGATCCGGTCGCGCTCAATGGCGTCACGCTTTCCCCCGCCGAACTGCTGACGCGCCTCAACAAGCTCGGCCATGACAACGGCATTGGCCGTCTTGACCTTGTCGAGAACCGCTTCGTCGGCATGAAGTCGCGCGGCATCTACGAAACGCCGGGCGGTACGATCCTGCTCACGGCGCATCGCAGCATCGAATCCATCACACTCGACCGCGAGGCCATGCACCTCAAGGACAGCCTGATGCCGCGCTATGCCGAGATCATCTATAATGGCTTCTGGTTCTCGCCCGAGCGCCACATGCTGCAGGCACTGATCGACACCAGCCAGAAATCGGTCACGGGTCGTGTGCGGCTAAAGCTCTACAAGGGCAACGTGATCTGCGTCGGTCGTGAAAGCCCGAACAGCCTGTACGACACCCGCGTTGTCACCTTCGAGGACGATGAGGGGGCCTATAACCAGATCGACGCTCAGGGCTTCATCAAGCTCAATGCGCTGCGCCTGCGTCTGGGTGGCCAGATTGGCCGCACCGGCGGCCAGCCCTGATCGCCAGCGTCCAGAGGTACACCATGCGTATATCCCGCTCCATCAAGACCCTCGTTGCCGGGGCGTCCTTCCTCGCTCTCGCAGCCTGCGGCGGCCCGAAAGAAGAGCCGGAGCTGACGCCAGAGCAGTTCATGGCCAAGGTCCGCGCGGAGCCGGGGGTCAAGACCCTGCCCGACGGTCTGGCCTACAAGGTGCTGAAATCGGGCCCCAAGGACGGTGAGCAGCCGTCCAAGGGCCGCCAGATGATGCTGATCTATGAAGGCCGCCTGCCGGATGGTGGAATCTTCGACAGCTCGGAGCAGCATGGTAACGGCGCCTATATGCAGATGCCTCTCGACGGCCTCGTGAAGGGCTGGATGGAAGCCCTCCCAATGATGCATGTGGGCGATACCTGGATGCTGTATGTCCCGCCCGAGTTGGGTTACGGCAAGCGTTCCATGGGTATTATCCCGCCAAATAGCCCGCTTGTGTTCAAGATCCAGCTTCTGGGCCTGGGTGGTCAGGAATAGGAAGGGTCTGGTCTTGCGCGCCCCCCTTGCCCTTGCACTTCTTGCCGCTCTCGCTTTGACAGCTTGCGGCAAGAAAAGTGCGGGGCAGAAGATCTACGGTCCCAATTGCGGCATCTGTCACCATGGCGGCAACGGTCTGCCCGGCGAAGTACCTCCCTTGGTCGGGCGTCTTGACCTGATTGCCAAGACGCCAGAGGGGCGCGACTATCTGGCGCGTGTCATGCTGAACGGCCTCGATGGCCCCATCGAGGCCAATGGCGGCCACTATAATTTCTCCATGCCAAGCTTCCGCAGGCTGAGCGACAACCAGCTTTCGCTCATCCTCAACTGGTTGATCTCGCGCGGTGCAACACATCCCGCACCTCAGATCACGCCTGATGTCATCGCAGCGGCCAGAAAAGAAGAAATCGGCTCCAACCGCGTGCATACCATGCGGCAGGCCCTCTCGGCCAAGGGGCAGATTCCCTGATCCAGGAGCGGGCGAACCGGAGCTCTCTGTCTTAACGAGCCTCCTGCCCTGCCCTCACTGTCGCGTCGTGTGGGCGACAAACGTTCAGGGTGGCGCCCAGTGGCTTTCGCAACAGGCTTCGTAAAGATCGTCATCGCCCGTCTCGAGTACATACGCGGTCTGGCGCTTCTTGGCCGTCCAGTACGCAGGCGCTCCGCAAACGTGGCAACGCGCCTGCAACAGGACATACCGATCGGCCATGGCACGCAGCCGGGCCATGACATCGAACTCTTGACGCATGAAATCAGTGTCGAGGCCTGACACACTGACATGAACACCCTGGTCCAGCGTCTGGTTGATATCGTCCACAACGTCACCCGCATAATGCGGGGCGATCATGAAATGCCCCTCATCAAGCAGGATATGGTCGTATTCTGCGGCATCGTCAGGCCATGCCCTTACCGATCGTGCAGGGCGGCTCAATCCCACACGACTATGGATAGCGGCACCTGAACGCGTATCGAAGGCAGGGGCGAGGCACAGTGTGGATCGGACGTCCGGGTGCTCCTGCAACAGATGGGCAGATTTCCCCGCAAACATCGGGCCTGCATAGACTGTCAGAATTCCCCGTACCAAAAATCTTCTCCCGCAGCTTGATGCGCAGGGTCAAACGCGCATTGGCGAGGCATTACAGGCATTTGCATGGGCTGGGCAATCTTTCCACTTGACCGCTATGGCAGCAGATTCGACAACACTGCCCATGCAACGTGTATTTTCCGGCATTCAGCCGACCGGCGTCCCCCAGCTTGGCAATTACCTTGGCGCAATCCGCAACTGGGTCCGGTTGCAGGACGATCATGACTGCGTTTTCTGCCTTGTCGATATGCACGCCCTGACCGTGTTCCGCGAACCCGCACAACTCCGTCATGACAGTCTGGCGCAGGCCGCCTGCCTGATTGCCTCGGGCATCGATCCGCAGAAACACGTGCTCTACAATCAGTCTGCCGTCAGCGCGCATGCGCGTCTCGGCTGGATCTTCAACTGCGTGGTTCGCCTTGGCTGGCTGAACCGCATGACGCAGTTTAAGGAAAAAGCGGGCAAGGACCGTGAGCAGCATTCTGCCGGCCTGTTCGTTTACCCTGCCCTCATGGCGGCGGACATCCATGCCTTTCACGCCACACGCGTACCCGTTGGCGAAGACCAGAAGCAGCATCTCGAAATCGCAAACGACATCGCTGCCAAGTTCAATCATGATTATGGCGTCGATTTCTTTCCCACGATCGAACCGCTCATCCCGCCTTCCGCCGCACGCGTCATGAGCCTGCGCGACGGCACGAAGAAGATGTCCAAATCGGATCCCTCCGCGCAATCACGGATCGAACTGACGGATACGGCTGATGAGATCGCGCTGAAGATTCGCAAGGCGAAATCGGACACGGAACCCTTGCCCTCGGAAAATGCCGGCCTCGCCGAGCGCCCCGAGGCGCGCAATCTCGTGACCATTTTTGCCGCCATGTCCGATTTGCGCAATGACGACGTTCTGGCGCGCTTTGGCGGCCAGGGCTTTGGTCCTTTCAAATCAGCTTTGGCTGAATTGCTGGTGGAAAAGCTCGCACCTGTTGCCAACGAAACCCGTCGTTTGCTCGAAGATCGCGCGCATCTCGAACAGATCCTGCGTGAGGGCGCTGCCCGAGCCAACGCAATTGCCGAGCCGATCGTGACTGAGGCGGAACGCCTCGTGGGCTATCTGCGCTAGAACTGCCAGCAACACACACGAAGCCGGTGCAAACCACTGCGCTCCGGAGGAGGTCCATCTCATGAAGCAGGCATTCCACCGTCTATCGGTACGCACCCGCGGCAAGGGCCTCACCATGATCACTGCCCCGATACTCGACTGGGTATCGGAAAGCGGGATCACCGACGGGCTCCTCACCCTGTGGTGCCGTCATACCTCGGCATCGCTGATCGTGCAGGAAAACGCTGATCCGACAGTGCAACAGGACATCAACAGCTATTTTGAGGATCTGGTGCCCGAAAGCCGGGCCTATCGTCACGACTACGAAGGGGCTGACGATATGCCCGCTCATATCCGATCCGTGCTGACCAATGTTCAGCTCACGATCCCGGTCATGGGTGGGCGGCCGGTACTGGGGACGTGGCAGGGCATCTATCTTTTCGAGCATCGCCGCGCGTCACATGGACGCGAGATCGTGATGCATCTCCTCGGTGACTGAAACCTGACCGGCATGCACCAGACATGCCGATTAAACAAAGCGTCTACCAGCGTTTGACCCAGAATTCCGCCGGGCAGTTATCCTGATTTTGCGGCGATGCCAGATAGCTTCCTGCAGCAGGGAAGAGATGCATCTTGCCGGGTGCCAGCGTAAACCAGAGCTGCGTCAGAACAATACGTCCTTCGTGATCGGTCTCGCATCGCAACTGCAGGGCGCGCGGCAGAGTGGTCTGGCTCGCTGTTCTGAAGAACGCCATGAGCTCGTCATGACGCACGCGCAACCCGGCGCGTTCGGCAAGATAGGTACCCATCGGTGACTGCGCGAAACGTTCGCGCAAGGCACTCGCCTTGGCGAAGAACGGACCCGCAGAATAGCCAAAACACGCCCCGTGCTTGACCCACTCATGTGTAATCAGCGAGGGCTGGGTGTGCGGCATGATCTGGCCGAGCGTCGCGCTCATGGCGTTATCGAGCACGGGAGCCTGAGCATCGGGCTCGAGCAGGCTGCATCCGTCACGCCACCAATGCTCGACCGGAATATTCTGCGCCTCCAGCGAATGGGGTTCTGACGCCCACAAACCGTGAAGCCCGATCAGGGACTGGCGTGGTTGATCAGCGCTGCATCCTTTCCCGACAGTGCAAAAACCGGGCTGCCACGTCAAAGCCAGCGTGTTGTGATCGAAGTCAGCATGACGTGTCGGGGTCAGTGCCGTCGGCCAGGGTGCGGGCCCGGTGCTGCATCCACTGAGCGCCATCACACCCAGTGCGAGGCATGAGAGAGGTCGCCATAACGCGCTAAGGCTATCGGAAAAGGACTTGATCATCGGGAGGAAGCTCCGAGCAGACGCGCATGATGGGCCACATGGTCACTAATAACGGTCTGGATAAACCAGTATGAGTGATCGTATCCCTCATGATAGCGCAACATGAGCGGCTGCCCTGCCGCCGCCGCTGCATTTTCGATCAGATCGAGCCGCAGTTCCTGTGCGAGAAAAGAATCCGCCACGCCCTGATCGATCAGGATGCTGGCAGGATGGCTGTGGCCCGACTCAAGCAGCGAAACCGCATCCCATTGCGCCCAGATGTCACGATCACTGCCAAGATAAGCCGTGAACGCTTTCTCACCCCAGGGAACGACCGAGGGATGCACAATCGGGGCGAGCGCGCTGATCGAGCGCCATTGAGCAGGGTTGCGCAGCCCATGCACCAGGGCACCATGTCCGCCCATCGAGTGACCCATGATCCCGAAAGACGCGCCATTGAGCGTGAACATCCGCTTCAGCAGCGCAGGAAGCTCTGAGTCGATATAGCTGCCCATGCGGTAATGCCGGTCCCAGGGCGCAATCAGCGCGTCCAGATAAAAGCCTGCCCCGGTGCCGAGATCATAACTTTCCTCCTCGCCCGCAATGCCAGCGCCGCGCGGCGAGGTATCGGGGGCGACGAGCATCAGCCCGTGCTCTGCGGCATGGGCAATGATCGTCGATTTCTGCAGGAACGTCTCATGCGTGCAGGTAAGCCCTGCAAGCAGGAACAGCACCGGAACGACCTCACCTCGCAGCGCCTGCGCGGGCTGGAACACGCTGAATTGCGCATCCAGACCCAGGGCTTCGGATCGATGACGCCAGCAGGAAACGCTACCGCCGTGACAAAGCTGATCGGTGATTCTCTCCGGCTTCAAGCGTCGAACTCAACGACGGAGCGGATCGACTTGCCCTGGCTCATCAGCTCGAAGCCATAATTGATCTCGGAAAGCTTGAGATGCTGGGTGATCAACGAATCAATATTGATGCGCCCTTCCATATACATGTCGACGATTCTGGGCACATCGGTGCGCCCCCTGGCCCCGCCGAAAGCCGAGCCGATCCAGCGCCGTCCTGTCACCAGCTGAAACGGGCGCGTGCTGATTTCCTGACCGGACCCGGCCACGCCGATCACGCAGGAAACACCCCAGCCGCGATGGGCACATTCGAGCGCCTGACGCATCAGCTTTACATTGCCGATACACTCGAAGGTGTAATCCGCCCCACCACCGGTCAGCTCGATAAGATGTCCCACCAGATCGCCATCGGGGCCGAGATCGGCAGGGTTGACGAAATGCGTCATGCCGAATTCACGCGCGATGGTGGCGCGCTCGGGGTTGAGATCGACACCAATGATCTGGCGGGCACCAACCATACGTGCGCCCTGCACGACATTGAGGCCGATACCGCCAAGACCGAACACGACAACGGTAGAATCTGCCTCGACCTTGGCCGTGAACAACACAGCGCCGATCCCTGTGGTCACGCCGCAGCCGATGTAGCAGATCTTGTCCAGCGGTGCGTCACTACGCACCTTGGCCAGAGCGATCTCGGGCAGCACGGTAAAATTGGCGAAAGTCGAACAGCCCATATAGTGGTGGACCGGCTTCCCCTTGTAGGAAAAGCGCGTCGTGCCGTCAGGCATCAGCCCCTTGCCCTGTGTGGCGCGTATCGATGTGCAAAGATTGGTCTTGCGCGACAGGCAGGACGGGCAGTTCCGGCACTCGGGCGTGTAAAGCGGAATGACATGATCGCCCGGCTTGAGCGAAGTCACGCCAGCACCGACCTCGCGCACAATGCCCGCCCCCTCGTGACCGAGGATGGCAGGAAACAAACCTTCCGGGTCATCACCGGACAAGGTGAACTTGTCCGTATGGCACAGGCCTGTTGCCTTGATCTCGACCAGAACCTCGCCCGCGCGCGGTCCCTCAAGCTGTACCGTGTCGATTTCCAGCTTACGACCGGCCTCTAGTGCAAGTGCGGCAATCACATCCATCTTATCAAATCTCCGATCACAGGGTGTTCACGATACGTCACAGAACAGATTACGTTTTAACGAGTTTTATCGGGGGCGTCCTGTCTAAGATATTGCCCTAGCCCAATAGTAGCCTTTGAGGACCACGATACCTTGATCGTCGACAAGAATTACGGCCTTTGGATCCTGTTACGTGAGACAGCGGTCCCCCTTGGCATTCTCGCCTTGTGGGATTTCGTCGTCGTTATTCTCTATCAGGTCTATCATCAGGAATGGATGGAGCAACCTGCGCTTCCCATTTCCCTCATGGGATCGGCGCTGGCCCTCTTTCTCGGCGTGAGAAACAATGCCGCCTATGCGCGCTGGTGGGAAGGGCGGTCACTGTGGGGCCTGATCACCAATAACAGTCGTTCATTCGCCCGTGAAGCTGCCACACTACTTGGAGGCCGCCCCGATCTGGCGCGCGCCATGGCCGCCTATCCTTATCTCCTGCGTACGGCACTCTCCAACCTCGAACAGGGGCCGGAAGCCAAACGCTTGCTTACCCCTGAAATGTATGCGCGCATCATGAGCCGTGCAAACAAGCCCAACGCGCTGCTTTATGAAATTGGCCTCGGTGTGGCCGAGGAAGTGGCGCTCAAGAACATCGACGGGGCTGTTCATGGTACCGTTGATCGGATCCTGTCCGATCTGGCCAATGCGCAGGGCGGCCTGGAGCGCATCAAGAACACCCCGCTGCCCATACAATATTCCGTCCTGCCACTTCTTGTGGTGCATGTTTTCTGCATCGTACTGCCGCTCTCGGCCGTGCAGTCGCTTGGCTGGATCACGCCATTAGGTTCGAGCCTTGTGGGCTTCCTGTTCCAGGCGTTGGACAAGAGCGGTCGCGACCTCCAGGAACCGTTCGTCCCCAGCAAGCACGCCCTGCCCATGCTGACCATGTCGCGCAATATCGAAATCGACCTGTTGCAACCCATTGGTGACGATGTTGGCAAGCCCATTCCGCCAAGCCGTGGTGTACAGCCCTGATCACGCCGGATACCTTGGCTGGCTTACGGATACGCACAGGGCAAGAGCCTGTCAGAGACACAAGACAAACTGTGGAGTTTCTGATATAGGCTTTTGCCATGAGCACGTTCAAAACCCCTCCCAAGGGAGGCATGACAGACGCGATGGCGCGTAGCGCCGCCGCGCTGACCGCAACACAGGCCGACTCTCATGCCGGAGACGACGATCCCTTCCAGGAAGGGGATTCCATCGTCTACGCCGCACATGGTGTTGGTCGCGTCGACCGCATCGGTGTCGATGAAATTGCCGGAACGAAGCTGGAAATCATCCAGATCTCGTTTCCCGGCAACCAGATGACACTGCGCATCCCTCTCTCGAAGGCCCGCAAATCGGGACTGCGCAAGATCGTCACGCGCGATATTGTCGAGAAGGCGATGTCGATCATCAAGGGCAAGCCGCATGTCAGCAAGGGCATGTGGGCACGTCGTGCTGTTGCCTATCAGGAAAAGATCAACTCGGGCGATCTGATCCAGATTGCCGAGGTGCTTCGTGACCTGCGGCGCAACGTCGATAGCCTTGATGGCAGCTTCAGCGAGCGCAAGCTTTTCGAGGCCGCTCAGGAGCGCTTCGTCAGCGAAGTTGCCGTGCTGGAAAACAAGGACCCCACCGCGGTTCTCCAGGCGCTGACCGAGACCATGAAGGCAGCCTGAAGTTTCAGGCATCCTTTCGGCAGCGGGTGCGTTTCACTCTTCTATCAAACCTGCCAGCCCTCCGGGGCTGGTTATCCGCAATAGAAGAGGAGCGCCCCGCGTGACGGAAGAGAAAAACAAGCGTTTTGCCCACAAGAAAATCCTGATCACGGGAGCCTCTCAAGGCATAGGCGAAGACGCCGCCATGCATTTCGCCCGTGCAGGCGCACAGGTCGCCATCAACGGTCGCAAGGCGGAAAAGCTTCAGTCTCTTCTTGAAAAACTGCCCAAGCCAGTCGATGGCAGCCATCTCATCGTTGCTGGCGACATGTCGGTCGAGGAAGATGTCGATCGTGTGATGAAGGAAACACTCGAAGGCTTTGGCGGTCTCGACGTACTGATCTGCAACGCGGGCATGCAGATCGAATGTCCTTCAGAGGAAATTGCGCTCAAAGACTTCAACATGGTGATGGCCGTGAACGTGACCGGGGTTGTGCTTTGTGCCCGCGCCGCCCTGAAATTCTGGCGTGAAAACAATGCACCCGGAAACATCATTGTGAACAGCTCCGTTCATCAGCAGATCCCGAAGCCCCATTATCTTGGTTACTCGGCCAGCAAGGGAGCGATCGGCAACATCGTGCGCACTCTGGCGCTCGAATACGGACGCTTCAATATCCGCGTCAATGCCGTAGCCCCTGGTGCCATCGTGACACCGATCAACGACGCCTGGGTCAAGGACCCGGAGAAGTATGAGGCCACGGCCAAGCACATTCCGATGAAACGCCCCGGTGAATGTCGTGAGATCTCCGATGCGATGGCCTTCCTTGCATCCAACGAATCGAGCTATATCACGGGGCAGACCCTGTTCGTCGATGGGGGGCTGACGCTCTACGCTGACTTCGAACAAAACTGGTCGTCCTGAACCGTTTGAGATCCACACTTATGTCACTTCCTCCGACCATCCTTGTTGTTGAAGATGATTTCCTGATCAGGTCGTGCCTGATCGAATTTCTGGAGGATAGTGACGTTCATGTTCTCGAAGCTGATAACTGTGAATCGGCGCGTCGGCTGATTGACAGTGACCAGCCGCTGGATGTCATGATTATGGACATCTCCCTCCCGGATGGGAGTGGCGCTGACCTTGGGCAGGAAAGTCGGACGAAACGGCCAGACCTGCCCATCATCTACACAACCGGTCACGGCGTGCAGATAGACCGCAACTCACGTCTCGATCGCGTCATGACCAAACCTTATCAGCTCGATGCGATCCTGAGCGTGGTTCAGGAGCTTGTTCCGGAGGCCTGATCATGTCTCCCCTTACCGGTGCGGCACCGGCACAAGACGCCGACTTATTTGGCAGACAACTGGCCGACGCTTTCCACCGGCGCGACATGGCGCGCTGCATCGCTCTGTCGCGTTGCACCGCTTACCAACATGGCCCTCACCCGCTTGAGGCATTGTTGGCCATGGCCGAAGCGCAGGACCGGCGTACCGATCTCCTGACACTCGTTGAGGCCGCCGTCACAACTTCGCCACAAGATTGTCGACTGCTTGAACTCGGCGGTGCTTTGCTCATGCAAATTGGCTTCCTGGATGAGGCCATCAAACGGCTGGAACTGGCCGTAGCAAGACGGCCCAGCCACCTCCCTGCCCTGAGTGTTCTGGCGACCGCCTTCAACCAGGCGGGACGATTTGACGAAGCCCGCGCCGTACTTGAACGGATCCACGCCCTCGATCCGCATGATCCGGCTTCGCTCTCCAACATCGCCTATCTGATGTCCGCTGCTGGCAATTTGGACGAAGCCCTCAATATGTATCGCCGGGCTATCCAGATCCGGCCTGACCATCCGCAGATGCGACTCAACTATTCCATCGCGCTTCTTAAGGCCGGGTATTTCCAGCAAGGCTGGACAGAGCACGAATGGCGTTTTCAATTACCCGGCCATACCTCGCTTCCCATGTCGCGCCTCCTGCCGAATATCACGCCGTCACTGGATTTGGGGGGAAGACACGTTCTGGTGACACATGAAGAAGGCTATGGCGATACCTTCATGTATCTGCGTTACATTCCTCTCCTTGCCGCACGTGGGGCTATCATCCGTGTATGGGGAGCTGACATCATGGCTGATCTTTGCCGCCGGGTGAGCGGGGTCGATAGCATACAGGTTGGCGGAGACATTCCCCCATATGATTACCATTGTCCATTCATCAGCCTGCCGCGCGCTTTTGCGGCGAGCGCCTCCCCTTTTGGCATCCAGCCTCCCTATATCACGGCGGATCCGGACAAATCAGCGCGTTTTGCCGCACATCTTGCCCATGATGACCAGTTCAGAGTGGGTCTCGTCTGGGCCGGGGCACCAAGGCGGGACCAGACCGAGTCCTATATGCTCGACCAACGTCGTTCGATGCCCCTGGCCGCGCTGGCCCCGCTTTTCTCCCTTGATGGCGTGAGCCTTTACAGCCTGCAAAAAGGCGATGCAGCGGCGCAACTCGTTTCTCTGCCCAACCCTGTGATCGACCTGATGTCTGAAGTCGAAAGCATGGACGACACAGCTGCGCTGATCGACAATATGGATATGGTGGTTTCGGTCGATACCTCGATGGTTCACCTTGCCGGCGCCATGAACAAGCCAGTTCTGCTGATGGACAGGGTCAATCCATGCTGGCGCTGGATGACCGAGAGGGAGGATAGCCCCTGGTATCCGTCCCTGCGTATCCTGCGCCAGAGCAGGGCCTGGGACTGGCAGGATGTTGTTGCCCGGGTTCGGAATATTCTGTCGGATGCTAGCAAACGGAAATACCATGACGCATGATTACCAGATGGCAAGGGCGCGTGTTGCCCAACTTCTAACGCGACCCGGTCGCGTCATCCTGGGGTTGGTCGGGGCGCCGGGCAGTGGCAAATCCACGCTCGCAGAAAAACTCGCCGCCGATTTTGGCGAGAAGGCACTCGTTGTACCTATGGACGGGTTCCATCTGGCCAATTGCGAACTGGCCCGCCTGGGCCGCGCTGCCCGCAAAGGGGCGCCCGACACGTTTGACGCAGCCGGCTTCGCAAGTCTGCTCTCACGCATACGCCATCAGGAGCAGGAAATCATCTATGCGCCGTTTTTCGACCGTGCGATCGAGGAGCCTATTGCCGGTGCCATTCCGGTGTTGCCAGATGTGAAACTGGTCATTGTCGAGGGGAATTATCTTCTATGCGATGGCCCGTGGCGCCCGGTGCGCACCTGCCTTGATGAGAGCTGGTTTGTCGCGACAGACGAGGCGCAACGCAATCTTTGGCTTGAGGCACGGCACGTCCGGTTTGGGCGGACACCCGAAGAAGCCCGTGCATGGATTGAGAGCACCGATGCACCCAATGCCCGCATCATCCTTGCAACCCGTAATCAGGCAGACTGGGTCTATATCCCTCAGTCCCAGCCCTGACGACAACGCACGCAGGAGCGTGCCCGGTCGCTTACGGTAAGCGAAGCGACCGATCAGCACCCCAAAATCAGTAGTCAAATCCGTAGCTGAGTCCAACGCTCGACCCGGGATCGTTCTCTGGCGTGGTAAAGCCGGTGATCTGACCTCCTGTGCCCACAGTCGTATTCAGCTTGAGCCTCTTCGTCAGATCGACCTGCACCTGCGCCTGCGTACCAGAGCCGCTCGTAGCCTGCTTGGCCCCCACATACACGCCTTTCATGACGTATTTGCCCGCCTCAAGGCTCGCCCCACCATTATTCACGCCACTGCCACCGCCAACAGCCAGACGATCGAGGCCCAGAAATCCTCGTACCTTGTCCAGCGGATCGAAGCTGGAACCTCCCGTGATCTGTGCCACTGCCGCTGCAAGACTGGCAAGCTGGGTAGGTGAGAGCGATGCTGTCGTGCTGCCAAAGAGCAGCATGGCAAGAACCTGATCACGTGGCAGAGACGGCTGCGACGTGAAGTCAATCTTGGGCTCGCTGGCATAACCGCCCACGACAAGGCTGGCGAGTGTGCCCTGCACATTGCGATCGGCACGGAAATCCAGGGACGGATCGAGCTTGTGATCGACCCCCGAGCCATCGAAAGCCACCCGTCCCTTGGTGAAATTGAGATTGACGCCTGCAAGGTTGAAAAAACCGCGCTTGAGGTCAAACCCGCCCGAGATATCGGGGGCTGTGCTGACCCCCCCGATATGAAGCTTGCCGGACATTTCGGCATCCAGCCCATGACCGCGCACGAAGAAGTTGCCCGGTGAGATCACGTCCATATTGAGCCCGACGATCATGGCCCGCGTTGCAGCCTCCCGCTTTTCCCCTGGGCGAATCACGGTGAGTTGAGGCACGGAAGCAGGCATGGAACTTGGGATATTCACGATGACGGAGGGCAGACCTATGGTGCCGTCGACGTCGAGCCGGGTCGAGAGCTGACCGTGCGCACGCAGATCGGTATCGATCACCGCGGTCAGCAGGTCACTGGTGACAGGTTGAGCCTTGCGTGACGTGACCTTGATGTCGAGCGGCAAGCCTGGGCGGAGTACCCCGATACTTCCTGTCAGGGCAATGGTGCCCTTGCCCGCATGCGCAACAACGTCCTGCAATGCAAGAGTATCATTGGCGGCTACGATTGTGCCGTTGATATCGGTCAGCCGCACCCCCTGGCCGTAATGGGCGAAGTTGATGCCCTCCAGCGTTACCCTGCCATTAGCCGAAGGTGCCGCCAAGGCGCCCCCCAGCGCCAGGTCGATTGCTGATCGTCCGCTAAGGGCCATACCCTGTGCACCAAGCACCGCATTCGCAACCGCCAGATCCAGGGCACCATTCACCTTGAGGTCCAGATTGCCTGTCCCGCCGGCCGGCACACTACCCGCCACACGCAGGCCAATACGTTTTCCGGCATCGGCCTGTGCGGCAATCTGTGCGCGTTCGCCCGCGAGCGTAGCGTTGGCCTGCATGTTGAAAGCGGGCAAGGACTCTGCCGGTCCGCTGCGCATATGCAGGCCGGAAAGCGTGACAGCAATGGTCCCCGCTGGACGAGCGATGTCACCGCTGAGGTCCGCCTGTGCGGCCAGTGTACCAGCAGCGTCAAGCGTCGGCATGAATGGCTTTGCAAGCGCAGGCGTCACATGGGCGACGCGCAGATGAATATCGAGACGTGGTTTGATGGACCCTGAAACGTCGAGCGTAGCCGGAGAGATGCCGGGCGGTGCCACAGCGACCTGCAGACGATCCACCGCTGTCTTCTCGCCAAAGCTTATTGTGCTTGCTCCGGCACTACGCAGTGTCTCGCCCTTGAGAAGCGCTGAAAGGTGATCGAGACGCACGGTTTTTCCCGGAAGATCGAGCACCAGCGCCGTATCCAGAGTCGCTGGGGCGCCAAGCACGTGATCGAAGCTGCCTTTGGCAGCGAGGGCGAGCGCGTCAAGCGTACCGTGGGCCGATAACGTCGCACCACCTTTCATCTCCTGAAATACGACATTACTGACAGCAAGCTTCAAACCCAGGTCTGGCTTGTCGACCGGGTCACGCACCGTGCCCGACAAGTCGAGCGTACCGATCCGGGCCTGCTTCGCCTGCACCCCGCCCTTGAGTGACATCGTCAGGACCGGGGGGGTGTCCGGGGTTGGATCGCTTGTCTTCAGGTCAAGTAGTACCCTGCCGCCAAGCCTCTGACCGGCTAGTGCCGAGAAGTCATTGAGGTCGCCCGCTTTGATGGCGAGATTCCCAAGGGGTAACGTTGCGCCTGCGGGCAGCACAAGATGCCCGGCGCCAGTCAGGCTTGCCCAGTCGAGCTTCCTCAGGTCGAGCTCTGCCTTGCCATTCTTCTGCCGGATAAACCCGGCCTCAATGGCAAGCGCGCGGCCATCAAGCTTGCCATCGGCGTGAAGCGTTCCCTCGGGTGCGTTCGGCAGATGCAGCAGGGCAAGATCAAGTGTCAGCGGTCCTGAAGGGACGCCTGCTGTTCCGACTTCTCCCCTGAGTTGAAGCTTGGCCGCCAGATCGTCGAGTGGCCCTTCACCGTGAGCCGTCAGGACAACACGCCCCCGAACCTGCGGCGCTGCGGCCTTGAGGTCCGGCAGGGTCAGCGAAAGATCATTCAGAATGGAAGGCTGTGCGCCAAGCTGTATCGAGCCCTCATCGTGCAGGTGAAGGGCTCGGCCATCAACATGGAGCGCTGCAATCGTGATCTTTTGTGCCGCCCTGGGGGCAGACATCACGGTTGCATCCAGATTGATGGCCGTACTGTCGCCAAGAAGCGCAACCAGCGTCTTCATGCCCCCGGTGATGGCAAGTTTGTTACGCAACGCAACGTGGGATTCACCCGCAGCTCGGTAGGTGTAATCCAGGTGGGCGACATCATGCCCCGTCAGATCGACCTTGCCGATTGCTGCGAGCGGCCTGAGATCAGGCAGAACCAGATCGAGCGCGCCCGTAATGTCCGGCTTGAGCATCCCTGTAGTACTGAGTTGGAACAGGGGATGCGTAACCGAAAGCGAAAACGGTTGCGCCTCTCTGTCCGGGAACGCCTCAAGAAGCGCCTCGATCGGCGCCTGCGCCAGAAGTCCGCCAGGTACACCAGGCGCCCTGACGCCATCAGCGCGTGCTGTCAGCCTTATCTTCGCAGCCCGCGGCCCCTGGCCATCATCACCCGAAAAACGCAAGGCAAGGTGATTGAGCCCGGCGCCCGATGCGGCCAGCGCATCGATATCCAGTGCACCATCACCTGATGGCGCAAGAAGATCACCGCGTAGATTGGCTTTCAGGGTCATGCCGGACCAGGCCACACCTGCAACCGGGGTCATGGCCGGGGTGGAGGCCGAAACACCGAGCGTACCGACGTGCTTCAGCAGATCGAGCGTGCCTTTCGCATCGGCCTGAACGGTACCGGCGCGCATGGACAGCCCAAACTCATTCGCTCGTACCGGTCCATGAAAATCAAGTGCAAGCGCCAGCGGATCGAGCATGTCGAGTTTGGACGCCTGCGCGACCAGCCCATGCGCCTCATCCTGCACGCGAAGACGCAAATCAAGCGTGTCATGGGGTGTGGAAACATCCAGCGCGATCGTCGCCGGTCGATCGAGACGTTTGAGAGTCAGACCAAGATCTGCCTTCGGCAGCTTGTCAATCTTCAGACCATCCAGCACTGGCGCAAGATCGGCGAGTGTCAGATGACCCAGAGCAGACACACTAAGCGGAAACCCTGCCAAGGATTTGCCGAGATCGATACGACGAACATCCAGTCTTGCAAGCGCGACACCGAAATGAAGACCGGAGGGCTTGTTTGAGGCTGGCGCAGGAGTCGGGGCCGCAGGGTCTGCCACAGGCAGCCGCTCGAAACGCAATGACTGCGCCTGAAGGAGCGAAGCCCGAACGGTCATGTGAACAAGGGCGAGCGGCGACCAGTTGAGTCGGGCGTCGTTAACGGTGAGATAAGGTCCAAGGTGATCGTTCAGCGTGACGCGGGCAATGTGCAGTCGTGAGGGTATGAAGCCGCCGACCCCTTCCAGCTGAACCATCCCCCCGGTCAGACTTGCAGTCTGACGCTCAATTACGCGCTGCCCATACGGGATGTTGACGAAGACCATGACCCCAATCAGCACGATACTGATGAGTGCCACGGGCAAACCCACGAGCAGACCTGCGCCCCAAAGCAACAGCCGATGCAGGCGCGAACGACGCGGTTTTATGACATCCGGTGACGCGTTGTCGTGCTTGCTGCCTTCTTTCTGGCGCGCGGAGGCACGTCCGGGGAAATGGATCATCAGAACGTCTCCCCGAGACCGATATAGAGTTCCCACTTGTCACCATGGGGCGGACGATTGGCCGGCAGGGCCACATCAAGCCGCACTGGACCGATCGGGGTGTAATAGCGCACACCAGCGCCATAACCGACCCTCAGCTTGCCCTGGAAAGGGCGGCTTCCTACACCAACCTGACCGGCATCAACAAAAGCAGCCGCACCGAAGCTCTTGAGAAACCGTTGGCGATACTCCACCGTCCCGGCATCCAGCGAGGTGCCGCCGATGCCGTATTTACCGTTTTGTGGTCCAACTCCCTGATACCGGAAACCGCGTACCGTTGCGGGACCGCCTGCGTAGAGCCGCTGATCAGGTGGTATCTGATAGGTGGAGGCGCCCTGCACCGAGCCGACAATACCGCGCACGGCAATGACGGAGCGCCCCGGCGCACTCAGCCCGATCCGGTTGAGATCGAAATAGGTCGAGGCCCCGGCACTCATGATTGTGAAAAACGTGCTGCCGCTCTCGAGTGACTCCGAAGGTGTAATGTTCACATTGGCCCTGATACCATGTGTGGCGGGATCGATCGGATTGACCAGCTCGGTAGAATCATAATTGGCACCAAGCGGCAGCTGCACGATGAGGTAGTCCGTTGAGACGCCGAACTGCTTTATGTTCTCCTGCTCCGCCAGAACGCTGCCGTTGACGCTCCAGTATTTGCTGAGCTTTCTGATCAGGCCACCACGTACGAGAAGAGCCGTCTGGTGATAGGAGTAGAGGAGCTGACGTATTCCCTCCACCCGCAGGCTGAGGTTCTGGTCACGTCGCATGAAGTCTGGTTTGAGAAAATCAGCGTACACGTCATAGCCAAGGCCCTGCTGCGCACTGCCACCAACCCCTGTTACAAGGGCCGTCAGGCGCAGGCGCTCTGCCGCACCCAGCAGATTGTGATGGGTCCAGCTCGCACCAACACGACCGCCCAGATCAGTGGAATAACCTACCTGACCTGAAACCGTATGCCGCTTTGATTCCTCGAGCTTGAAGCGCAATGGCATGGCCTGCGTCACGCCCGGGGTCGCATCACCCTGCGCAAGGGTCACCAGAGGCGGGGCATCGTGAACACCCACAGACGAGAAGATACCAACGCCGGCCAGGTCCTGACGGGCGTCCTCAATCCTGCTCGGCTGATAGAGCTGCCCTTCGTGGATGAGCAGGCGACGTCGAAGGAATTTCTCCCGCGTGTGCTTTTCCCCTGCAAAGCTGATGGGGCCAATATCGACCACCGGTCCCATGCCAACCGCAAATTCGAGGTCGAGCGTATGGGTTGCCGGCCGCAGATAGGCCAGAGGCGTCTCAACGCTGGCCTGTGCGTGCCCCTCTTCAAGCAGGGCGCGCTGCAGCGAGGACTGAGCGCTGAGAATGTCGCCGGCTATGGCTTTCTGCCCTGTTTGAAGTCCGAAGGCCTTGCGTTGTTTTGTATCAAGCGTCACCAGGCGTGCCGAGCCGTGTGTGTTCTTATCTGCGCTGACGCTGTCTGGTCGATGACCCTGGCCAGGCCCAGCTTTGAGATTACGGCCCCTGCCCGAACTACCGAGCTGGTTCTGCGTATCACCAGCCGTATTCGCCCCTGCCATTTTGCTGGCAGCTGCGACCTGACCACCAGCCCCACCCGACGAGGGCACGCCGTCATGAGCGCTACCATCGTTTATCGGCCCACTCACCAGGGTAATCTTGCCAATATGAAATTGCGGCCCTGTTTCCGGCTTGATCGTGATACGCAATTTGCTGGTGCTATGCAGCGCAGCGATCCGGTCTGGCAAAGACGGGTTACGCCCATCGATCTCCTGCCCGTCTGGCAGCTTCACGGTGATGACCACAGTGCCGGCATAGAACCCGCGGCTCTCAAGCGCCGTTTGCACACGATCGTAATCTCCACGAATACGTCCTGCCAGAGCGTAAGGATCGACCGCCTTCGTTTTTTGCAAAGAAACAAGCGAGGAAGCCGAGTTGACCATGGGGTCGAGCTCAGGGTCGCTCGATGGGGTAATTGTCACCTGATAAACGGTATCCGGCTCGCCTGACTTGCCCGAAACATCGCTTGCCTTGTTTTTTGCGCGTGCTGTCTCTGATGCCAACGCGAAAAAAAGGACGCCTATCGACATCAAACGGCCAATAGATACGGCCCAGTCAGACGAGTGTCGTCTGTCTGCGCTGTCGGCACGGACGGAAAAACGTGGGACGTGGTAAAACGACAGCAATATCACCCCTGCTGTAAGCCTAAAGCTTGATAACCGTGGCAAAAAGACGTGTTATGATCATGTCACGGGTCATCAGGCAAGAAAAGGTATGGTGCATCTCGAACGCCATGCGTGAACAGTCGCCTTGACCGTTTGCCCTGGCATTTCGTGCAATCTTAATAAATTCGGCACCGGATGGCTGTTGTCCCACTTCACCATTTCACGCTAGGTATCGCGCGATGACTGACGCGATCACGCGCCGCCGTCCTGCTAGCGACGCGCCCGGCCCCGATTCCTGGACCGCCCCGCTTGAACCTGCGCTCTCCGAAGAGCGTGTTTCTTCGGGGAATGGTATTCTTTGTCGGCTGCGCGCGGTCCGTCGCATGGGCCTGTCATGCCTCTGGACGCTGGTGGCCAGTATCCCGCAACGCATTCTCCTCAAACGCAAGGGCGCGGCCAAAATCGTGTTCGCCCGTTTCTACTGGGCGACCATATGCCGTATTCTGGGCCTGCATGTGCGCGTGATCGGAACACCCGCCGGAACGATACGGGACAGTATTGCCGTGAAAAACGGAGAACGTCCGGTCATTTTCGTGGCGAATCATTCATCCTGGCTTGATATCGCGGTTGCGGGTGGGATCCTGCCCACCGTGTTCGTCGCCAAGCAACAGATTGCCGATTGGCCTGTCATTGGCACGCTCGCTCGCTTGGGCCGTACGATCTTTGTCAGCCGCCAGCGCAACAATACAGGCCGTGAGTTGCTGGCCATGACCGATCGCCTGAACAACGGCGACAACCTGATTCTCTTCCCCGAAGGCACGTCGACAGATGGCACGCATGTCCTTCCCTTCATGTCTTCCTTCTTTGCAGTCGCCAAACCCACGCGTGTCGACACAACCCTGCCGGCACCTCCTTCAGTGCTGATCCAGCCCGTCTCGATCGTCTATGATCAGCTCGAAGGTCTGCCCATAGGCCGCGCCAGACGTACCGCTCTGGCCTGGTATGGCGATATGGACCTCGCACCACATATCTGGTCCGTCACGCAATGGCGCTCTCTGGGAGCCACCGTCATCCTTCACCCTCCTGTCGATCCAGCGGATTATCCTAGCCGCAAGGAACTCTCGATTGCGGTGCAGGAAATTGTGGCGCAAGGCGTGGCGCAGCTGCACCACAACCCCGAACACCCGGAACCGGTGCTGCACTGAAACGGGTCTTTCATGTTTCGATGCCCTCTCGTAGCTCGATCCGGAACGCGACTGTTATCTCCAGCGTCCATCGCTGCGCCATGCGGCACAAAATATTAGAAATGCATTTACCGAAACCTTGCGCTAGAAAGTGACAAGGACACATCAAAACGATCAGCTTCCTATAGTAGACAGCACCCAGCCAGAAGCGGCCCGTGCTCTCCTATCGTTGCTGATACAAACGGACCACTGGGCCAAAGGTCAGGATACGTGAACGTCGAGACTTTGATTGACAGCACTCTTCCCGTGCAGAACGACAGCCAGACCAACACGCGTGGGCTGCATGTCATCACCTGGGGCTGTCAGATGAATGTCTATGACAGCGCACGCATGACCGACGTGCTCGCGCCGCTCGGCTTCAAGCCGGTGACCACGCCAGAGCAGGCAGAGATGGTCATTCTGAACACGTGCCATATCCGCGAGCGCGCTGCCGAGAAGGTGTTCTCTGAACTGGGCCGCCTGCGCAAGATCAGTGAAGAGCGCGAGACCGCCGGGCTCAGCCGCTCGATCATCGCTGTTGCCGGCTGCGTGGCCCAGGCGGAAGGCGAGGAGATTCTCGCCCGTGCGCCCTATGTGGATATCGTTCTCGGCCCGCAGACCTATCACCGCCTGCCCGAGATGGTGGCGCGTGCCGCCCGCGCTGGCGGTGCCGTGATCGACACGGATTTCCCTGTCGAGATGAAGTTTGATTTCCTCCCTCAGGATTCCGCCCCTCAGGTGGAAGGGAACCTGACAGCGTTCCTGACCATTCAGGAAGGCTGCGACAAGTTCTGCTCCTTCTGCGTCGTGCCCTATACGCGCGGCGCCGAAACGAGCCGTTCTCTCTCTTCCGTGCTGGCCGAGGCGCGCCGCATGGTGGAGAGCGGTGTGCGTGAGATCACCCTGCTCGGGCAGAACGTGAATGCCTATCACGGCGATGATGGCGAAGGTGGCACGGCTGATCTGCCGCGCCTTGCGAAAGCCCTGGGCGAACTGCCCGGTCTCGAACGCATCCGGTACATGACGTCGCATCCGCGCGACATGGACCAGTCCCTGATTGACGCGCATCGTGACAATCCTGCGCTCATGCCTTTCCTGCACCTGCCTGTGCAATCCGGGTCGGATCGTATCCTCAAGGCCATGAACCGCGGTCATACGGGCGATGAGTACCGCGCGCTGATTGCGCGGCTGCGTGAAGCCTGTCCCGATCTCGCTCTTTCTTCCGATTTCATCGTCGGCCATCCGGGAGAGACGGAAGAGGATTTCGAGGCGACGATGCAGCTCGTGCGCGATATCGGTTTCGCCCAGGCGTTTTCGTTCAAGTACTCGCCGCGCCCCGGCACACCCGCAGCCGGGCAGCCCTTCCAGATCGAAGAGGCCGTGAAGGACGAGCGCCTGCAACGTCTGCAGGCCCTGCTGCGTGAACAGCAGGACGCCTTCAACGCCGATATGGTCGGCCGGACACTGCCGGTGCTCTTTACCGGGCGCGGCCGCAAACCCGGACAGATCACCGGGCGTTCACCCTATCTGCAACCGGTTCATGTCGAAGGGACCGATGAACTGATCGGTCAAACCGTGCCGGTTGTGATAACCCAGCGTCTTACCAATTCGCTGGCTGGTACACTCTTACGGGAGAGAGTCTGCGCTTGAGCCACCCCACGGCACCCCAGTCGCATCCCGGATACGGGACCAATGACCGTAACTCCAGGCGGCACCTCCCGCCTGAAACCCCTCCTCACGAACAGGGACACCGCACCTCGGCGCTGCGTTTTGGAGATAACATTCTTCTTCAGCAACTGCTGGGCGATCACGACCGCCACCTCATCAGGCTCGAACAGGGTTTCGATGTCCGCCTGACGTGCCGCGGCAACAAGATTGCCATCACGGGTGAAGCGGCTTCTGTCGCTCGCGCTCAGGCCGCCATCACCGCGCTCTATAACCAGCTTGAGCATGGCGGCAAGATTGATGGCCCCGTGGTCGACAGTGTCATTCGCCTGTCTGCCCTGCCGCGGCCAACCCGTGCGGCGGAGCCCCGGAACACGCCCCGCCAGAACGAGGCATCGGCAGCCGAACTGCCACGCACCGAGGCCGAGGGCCCAGCGCCCTTCCTTGACTTGCCCGCCATCAAGACCAAGCGCGGGGCCATTGCGCCGCGTTCGCGCGGGCAGGCCGCCTATATGCAGATGCTGGCCAAGACCGAACTGACGTTCGGGATCGGGCCGGCCGGTACCGGCAAGACCTATCTGGCCGTGGCACAGGGTGTTGCCATGCTTCAGGCCGGTCAGGTGGACCGGATCATCCTCTCCCGCCCTGCCGTTGAGGCAGGCGAGCGCCTGGGGTTCCTGCCCGGCGACCTGCGCGAGAAGATCGACCCCTACCTGCGCCCGCTCTACGATGCGCTCAATGACATGCTGCCGGGTGATCAGGTCGCCCGCCGGATGGCCAATGGCGAAATCGAGGTGGCACCGCTTGCCTTCATGCGCGGCCGGACCCTCGCCCATGCCTTCGTCATTCTCGACGAGGCCCAGAACACCACCCCGGCCCAGATGAAGATGTTCCTGACCCGCATGGGTCAGGGCGCTCGCATGGTCATCACCGGCGATCTCAGCCAGATCGATCTGCCTTCGGGCGTCGCTTCGGGGCTGCGTGAAGCGGTCGAGACCCTTGAAGGCTTGCCGGGAATTGGTATTACCCGTTTCGAGTCCGCCGATGTCGTGCGTCACCCGCTGGTGGCACGTATCGTGGACGCTTATGATCAACGAGTGGCTGCGGCACGGGACTATTCCCGAGGCAGGTCGCGCCGGGAATACAATGGAACCTCGAAGTAGTCTGACCCCATCCGCCGAAGAGCCGTCCTCTATCACGAGGGCGGCCCTTCGTTCACGTCTCGATCTGATCGTGGCCGACCGCCGCTGGCGTGCCAGCGTGCCTAATCTGGAAGCGCTCATCGCCCGCTGCCTCGAGGCAAGCTGGCCGTGGCTCGACCGCGATCGTGTTCCGGCCTTCCTTCTTGCGGGCGACCACGCCATCAAGGCACTCAACGCGACGTTCCGTGACAAGAACAAGCCGACCAATGTCCTCACCTTCGAGGAAAACGGGTCGTTCGGCGATGGCGATATTGCCCTTGCCTTCGAGACCGTCCGTCGCGAGGCCAAGGCAAGCGGCAAGAAATTCTCGCATCACTTCGCGCATCTCGTCGTTCATGGCCTGCTGCACCTCGCAGGTCACGACCACCACCGCCCCGATGAGGCGCGGCTGATGGAAATGACAGAATCCCGCATTCTGGCCCGCCTTGGTGTACCCAATCCCTGGCGTATGGGCGGGGGGCGCGGCGCATGAGCGAGAGCGACGACCATCGCCAGAGATCGGCCAAGGGATTGTTCGGCATCTTCAATCGCAAGGGGCGCGAACAAGGGCTACGACTATCGATTGCAGCTCTTGTGGAAGAGGCGGCGGCACCCCACCCCGAAGCGGGCACCCGTCCGGAGCTGGATCGGCAGGAACGCGCGCTCATCACCAATGTGCTGCATCTGCGCGAAAAAACCGCCGATGACGTCATGGTGCCACGTGCCGATATCGTCTCGATGTCAGCGGATATCACGCTGGACGAAGCGCTGGACTTCATGCGCCGTGAAAACCATTCACGTGTGCCAGTCTATCGCGAGCATCTCGACAACGTCATCGGGATGATTCACGTCAAGGATCTCATTGCCTATATCGGCACCTCGGAGGCGTTCGATATCGAACCGCTTCTGCGCCAGCCCTTGCTGGTCGCCCCGCAGATCCCCGTGCTCGATCTGCTGTTGCAGATGCGCCAGCGTCGCACCCATCTGGCGCTCGTGATCGACGAATATGGCGGCGTGGACGGGTTGGTCACCATCGAGGACCTCGTGGAAACCATCGTGGGTGACATCTCCGACGAACATGACGAGCCGGTCTCGGCCATGATTTCGGAGCGTGCCGATGGGTCCTTCGACCTTGATGCCAGATTGCCGGTGGATGAGCTTGAAGGCTTCATGGGGCCGGTGCTGACCGAGGCGGAACGTGAGGCTGAAATCGAAACCGTGGGTGGTCTCGTTTTCCGCCTTGCCGGGCATGTGCCGATACGCGGTGAGGTGTTTACCCATGAAAGCGGCCTTGTCTTTCGTGTGACCGATGCCGATGCACGCCATATCCGGGCGCTCCGGATGCGCGTCCCGCCCGACTGGATACGTAGCGACAATCCAACGCCCCACCACGGCGACGAGAAACGCTGAACCGTTCACCCCCTCCCGCCTCGTGATGTCCGGCGCCGCGTCGCGCGGGACACTTGACGCGGAGAGGGCTTCCGGTCTTCAAAACTCCGGTATCATTCACGGGGAGAGTTCTTGATGTCTTTGTACCGGCGCAGTTTCCTGGCAGCCATGCCTGCCCTCGCCCTTATGCCGAAGGCCCGGGCTGAGGATGCCCGACTGACCCCGCGCACCCTTGGCAACCCCAAGGCCCCTGTCACGGTCAATGAGTGGTTCTCCCTCACCTGCACCCATTGTGCCCATTTCGAAATGACGGTGTTCCAGGATGTTAAGAAAAACCTGATCGATACCGGCAAGGTGTTTTACGTCTATCACGATTTCCCGCTCGATCAGATCGCCCTGCTCGGGGCGATGGTGGCGCGTTCGCTGCCGGTCGATCGCTATGTGCCTTTCGTGAACTCGATGCTCTCTAGCCAGGATCGCTGGGCTTTCGCGCGGGACGTGAACCCCAAGCAGCAAATTCAGCAGATGGCTGCTCTCGCAGGTATCTCGGCTGAGCAATTCGCCAAGATTGACGCCGATGATACATTCCGTCAGGCACTTGTGGCCCAGCAGGATGCCGATCAGGCGAAATACAATATCGGCGGCACGCCTTTCTTCATGTTCAACAAACAGCCCTATAATCAGGAGCTTCTGACCTATGAGGCCTTCGAGGCCGAGGTCAAGAAAGCCGGCGGCTAAACAGAGGACCCCGCTTTTCGCGTATGTCAGCCAAGATCACGCGCCTGCGGATAGCGGGTTTCAAGAGTTTTGCCGATCCAGCCACAATCGACATTCTGCCTGGCCTCACCGGTATCGTGGGGCCGAATGGTTGTGGCAAATCCAACGTCGTTGAGGCCCTGCGCTGGGCAATGGGCGAGAGTTCCGCCCGTGCCCTGCGCGGCGGCGAGCTCGACGACCTGATTTTTGCAGGGACGAGCGCACGTTCGGCCCGCAGCCTCGCCGAGGTGACGCTGTGGCTGGATGAGGCACAGGGTCTCGCCCCACCCCCGTTCAGCGAGACTGATCGGCTCGAAATCACCCGGCGAGCCGAACGCGGATCGGGCAGTGAGTTCCGCCTCAACGGGCGCGCCCTTCGTGCGCGTGACATCACCACGATGTTTGCCGATCTCTCTTCGGGGGCACGCAGCTCATCCATTGTCAGCCAGAACCGTGTCAGCGCGCTCATCAGCGCCAAGCCCGAAGAAAGACGATCGCTCCTTGAAGAGGCTGCGGGCATCACGGGTCTTCATGCGAGGCGCCATGATGCTGAAATCAAGCTCCGGCAGGCTGAGGGCAACATGGAGCGCTCGGAAGACCTGCGTCAGCAGATCGAGACGCGGCTGGCCACACTCGATGCGCAATCGGTTCAGGCAAGAGCCTATCGCAGCCTTTCCGAAGCGATACGTGCGGATGAACTGACCCTCTCCTGGCTCGTACACCGCCGGGCCGCCTTGCTGGTCGAGCGCACACGGGAGCAGCTTGAAGCTGCGGAAAAATCCCGTGACGATTCGGCGCGCGCTGCTGATGAGGCGGGGCAGCAGGGTGCAGCCGGGCGCGAACGCCTGCTCGCCCTGCGCGAGCATACCGACGCTCTGCGTACCACCCGCGATAGGCTACGCGTCATCAGCGAATCGACCCGCGAGGCCGTGGCGCAGGCACAGGCGCGCCACGAGCAGACGACACAGCGCCACGAGCAGATGGAAGCCGATCACCAGCTGGCACTGGGACGACTGAGGGAACTCACGCAGCGTGAGACGCTGCTGAATGAGGAAGAGCAACGGCTCGCCGTCACCTTGGGCGAGCTGCCCGATACGCTCGTCACCCTGCGCAAGTCCGCTCAGGAAAGCGCCGAACTCCTGTCCCGCCTTGAGCAGACAAGAGTGGCCCTGGCTGACAAGCTGACCACACGGCGCATGACCGCTCAGGCCCTCACACTGGAGCATGAAGCGGCCGCAAAGGCCGTTGAGGCCCTGACGGATGAATCGGCAACGCTCGCGAAGGCGATAGCCGAACTCCGGGATGAGCTTCCCGATGAGACGGCGCTGGAGCAACTCGCCCGACGACTGGACGAGCAGCGTCAGGAGAGAGCCGCGCTCGACCAGCAGATCCAGCAGCAGGCGCAGCTCAGGCAGGAACAGCTCGTCAACACCTCCAAAGCCGAACAGGATCTGGCCCGGATCGAGAAGGAAGCCCGCGAAAATCGCGAGATGCTTGCGCGGTTGACGGCGCGGGCAAGCAACCTCGCCCAGCAGATCGCAGCGCACCAGAATGAACTGGAAGCCCTCGAAGCCGCCCGGCTTGATGAGGCTGCGTTGAACGCGCTTGATGCCAGGGCCGCCACCCTGATGACGGCACGAGATGTTGCCAGAGCGACAGCGGAAGAGAGCCGCTCCGCGCTTGCGCAGATCGAGCAACAGCTGAGCGCCCAGCAGGCCGAGGCACGCAGCATCGCCCGACAACGGGAGCTTCTCGAAAAAGACCGCGATCAGGCCCGCCAGAGTCTCGAACGCCTGAATCAGTCTCTCGAAACCCTTGTTGCCCGGCGGGAAGCGCTCGGCCGCGATATGCCTGACGATGCCGTCATCAGTCACGCCACCGGAGCCCGGGAGGCCGCGCAACGCACGCTGTCGTCCTTGATTCTCGAAATCGAGACGACAAGCCAGGCGCGGCGCGATACGCAGCTGGCGCGGGACGAGGCCGAGAATGCCCTCCGCCTTGCCAGTGCCGATCATCTAGCCCTCGTGGCAAGACGTGATGCCTTGCAGGCCAATACGCCTGACGATGCCCTGCCAGACCCTGCGCTGGCGCAAATGGAAATTCCCGCAGGGCTCGAGCGCGCCGTTGCTGCGGCCCTCGGGCAAACGCTCGAGGCTTCGCTGGATACACTCCAGAATCGCGCATGGCAGTTGCTTCCGCCGCTGACCCCGGAGCAGTTCGGGGCTGGCTGCACATCGCTCTCGGCCCTGATCAAGGCGCCTGAAGCGCTGCAACGCTGCCTCGATCATGTCGGCCTGATTGATAGCACGCAGGATCCTGAATCACTTCAGACGCGTCTCCTCCCCGGTCAGTGTCTCGTCACAAGCGAGGGTGCCCTGTGGCGCTGGGATGGCTATCGCGAAGCAGCCAACCTGCCCTCGACCGCCCTCAGCCGGGTCGAGCATCTGGCCGCGCTCCGGGATCTGGATACCCGGATAACTGCCGCGGAGGCCGCCACTCCTGCCCTGCGGGCAACGCTTGGTTCCTTCAATGATCAGGAGGCCGATCAAGCAGCAAAGCTGACAGCCCTTCGCGAGACGGTACAACGCGAGGAAAAAAACCTGAGCGCTCTGAAACAGGCCGAGACCGGCCTGCTTGATCGTCGGGACCGGCTCGCCGGGCAGATTGCCCAGATCGATCAGAACAGCACCGAGACCACGATCCAGCGGGACGAAACCCGCGACCGCCTGACCAACGCCGTGGCAGGCCTTGAGGCTCTGGGCAATGAAGCGAAACTGCACGAGGCCCTGCACGTCCTTAATGGCGACGTTTCCAGACAGCGCAGCGTGACCGAAGCCGCTATTGCCGCCGCGAGCCAGATTGAGACCGACTACACGACCGCCCAGCAGGATGCGACAAGGCAACGCCTGCAAAACGATTCCTGCGTCGCCAAACTCGCCACAATCGGCACCGTGCTGAAACAGGCTCGTGCTGATCATGATGACGTGGCCGGTCAGCGTCAGGCGCTCTCGCAAAACGATCACGACGCCGCACTGACCTCTGCCCGCACGGTGCTTGAACAGTGCAAGAGCGCTCTTGTTACCGGTGACCGGGAACGCGCCATACTGAAGACGAAGCTCGAAACCCTCAGCCGTGATATCGGCCGTTCCAGCCGCGAGCTTCAAACGCGCCGTGACCTCAAACTCAGCCTGAACAGCCGCCTTGCGGCCCTGACCCCACGCCAGAACATCATCGGGGATCAACTCGCGCGGGCAACGCAAGCACAGATAGCTCTGGCTCCAATCCCGGATCTTGCGCCCTTTGAGGCAGAGCTCAGCTCGGCGCTGGCCGCCGAGGCCGATCAGCGCGAACGCGACCTCGCCGCCAGGACGCAGGTGCAGGAGGCCCAGTCACGGCTGGATCAGGCGACGCAGGAGAAGCACGCCATCGCGCTCAGGCTTGGTGAGACGCGTGTGCAGGGCGAGACGCTGCGCGACGATTGTTCCCGGCTTGAAGAGCGCCTGACACTCAGCCACGAGGAAATCTCCCGTAATGCTGCTGAGAGAGCGGCGCAGGATGAGGCGCTGCAAGCCCATCGGTACGCCCTGCAAAACGCCGAGCAGGAGCACGAACAGGCCACTATTGCGCTCACAGAACTTGACGAGGCCCTACAAAATCTGGCGCGCAGCCAGCGCGATGAGGCGCAACGTGGAGCACAGGCCCGCGAAAATGCCATCCGGTTGCAGGAACGCCTCGCACAGGCGTTGGCGCAACAGGAAAAGCTTGCCGAAACACCCTGCGTCGAGCCAGAGTCACCCCCCGATATTCCCCTTACCGAAGCAAGCGAAACGACGCTTAAACGACGGCTCGCCCGTGCCCAGAAAGACCGTGAGGCTCTCGGGCCGGTCAATCTTCTGGCCGAGCAGGAATACACGCAGGCCAGAGAGCAATCCGACCATCTGACACGCGAGCATGAGGAACTGACCTCCGCCATCCAGCGCCTGCGTGGGTCAATCAACGCACTCAAGAAGGAGGGGCGCGAGCGCCTTCAGGCGGTCTTTGTCGAGGTGGACCGCCATTTCCAGTCGCTTTTCAGCCGTATGTTCAATGGTGGCAAGGCGCATCTGGGTCTCGTCGGCAGTGATGATCCGCTTGAAGCGGGGCTCGAAATCTTTGCGCAACCTCCGGGCAAGAAGCTGTCGACGCTTTCACTGCTTTCCGGCGGTGAGCAAGCACTGACGGCGCTGTCGCTCATTTTCGCCACCTTCCGGTGTCAGCCCTCACCGCTTTGTATCCTCGACGAGGTGGATGCGCCGCTGGATGATGCCAATGTCGAGCGCCTCTGCGGTCTGCTCAAGGACATGGCCGATGAAGCCCAGACGCGCTTTCTGATCGTGACCCACCACCAGTTGACCATGGCCCATATGGACAGGCTGTTTGGTGTAACCATGCAGGAGCGTGGCGTCAGTCAGGTGCTTTCGGTGGATCTGTCGCTGGCGGCCGCTTTTGCAGAAAGCGGTGCCGTGGCTGTGGCGTCCTGACCGCGATCGGTTATAACCATGTGTTCATTGTGTTTTTCGCCAGATGCAGCTCATACTGGCAGTTTCGACATGTGAGACCACTGAAAGGCCCCGACGATTACCTTTTCTCCCCCCCCTCCTCCCGACCTGTCCAGGCTGAGTGCCGGTCGCGGCATACGCGTGGTGGGAGACGTGCATGGAGACCTGACTGCGTTTGAACATGCGGTCGCGACCGATCGGTTCATCATCCAGCTGGGCGATCTGGTCGATCATGGTCCTGACAGCGCGGGCACGCTCAGGCTCATGCTCGACCTGATCGATGATGGTCGCGGCCTGTTCATCCTCGGCAACCATGACCGCAAGCTCGGTCGAGCCCTTGAGGGACGCAGGCTGCGCCGTGATCCCCCTCTGGAGGAGACACTGCACCAGCTTTCCGGGCCCGTTCAGGCGGGACTGCGTGAACGCGCCTATGAGGCGATCGCCACCGCACCTGCCTGGATCATCCATGACAAGCTGATTTTCGTTCATGGCGGTTTCCACACTGACATGCTGGTGGAAGCGCCCCCGCCCGCGCTTGGGAGCATGAGCTCCCTGCTGTCGCGCGCGCTCTTTGGCGAGACCACAGGAAGAATGCAGCCCGATGGCTATCCCGAGCGACGCCTGCGCTGGATCGACCATATTCCCGCAGGCCACGTCGTCTATTGTGGCCATGACCGACGCTCGACCGACGGGCGCCCCTGGATACGCGATGGGCGCAACGGAGGGCGCGCAATATTCACCGACCTTGGCGCCGGCAAAGGCGGCCATCTTGCCTGGATTGATCTCGATGTCTGAAAACGAAACCCGTACTCTTCTCGAACAGCATCGGCAGAGTATCGACAATATCGATGCCGCCCTGATCCACATGCTGGCCGAGCGCTTCCGGCAGACCCAGGCCGTGGGTGAGCTCAAGGCCCGTGCCGGCCTGCCCGCCGCCGATCCGTCGCGCGAGGCGAGGCAGATCGAACGTCTGCGTCAGTTGGCTTCCTCGGCGCGCCTGGACCCTGACTTCGCGGAAAAGTTTCTTGCCTTCATCATCAAGGAGGTGATCCGTCATCATGATTCGATTGCCGGGCGGAGCCCTCGCTGAATAATGGAGACGGCATGAGCATGCATCATCTCATTCTTGCCAGACATGCCGAGGCTGCGCCCGAACTGAGAGGCGGCGGCGATCGTGACCGCGTGCTCACGGCAACGGGCGAGCACGATGCCCTTGGCCTTGCACGCAAGATCGCGGCGCTCGGTATCCCCCTAGATCAGGCGCATCTCTGGCACAGCACTGCCACCCGCACGACACAGACCGCATCTGCCATCATGACGGCGCTCCCCGGCTCAAGTGTCATGCTTGGACTGGACGCGCTCTATGATCTCGATCTGTACGGGATTCTTGAATTGCTACGCGAGACGCCTTGCGCTGTCACGACCCTGATCATCGTTGGCCACAACCCTGCTATTGCAGAAACCTGTCGTCATCTCGCGAGCGACGCCGTGGATGGACCCATTGCCCGTGACCTGATGAGATCCTATGCGCCCGGAACGGCCACCCTGTTTACTGTGGCATCGGACTGGGCTGGCTTGTCGCCCAATACGGCTGGCCTTGGCGCGGTGCTTCATCCACATGACTCATCACCCATATGTTGATTGCCCCCGTCCCGCACAATTCGTAAGGCGTTTCCTATGGCTGAACACGACACTAACGGACCTATCTCCGCAACGGCGGCCCTCAGCATAGGCGAGCGCTCTGCCGAATTCCCCATCCTGAAGGGTACGATGGGCCCCGATGTGGTGGATATCCGCAAACTTACAGCCGAGACCGGGATGTTCTCCTTTGATCCCGGCTATGGTGAAACGGCTTCCTGCCGTAGCGCTGTCACCTTCATTGATGGTGATGAGGGCGTGTTGCTGCACCGGGGTTACCCCATCGAGCAGCTCGCCACCGAGGCCAGCTTCACTGAGACAGCCTATCTTCTGGTCTATGGGGAGCTTCCGAACCGGGCGGATTACGATCGTTTTCAGCACGACCTCAAGGAGCAGGCGCTTCTGCACGAGCAGATCCGCAACTTCTTCAACGGCTTCCGCCGCGACGCTCATCCAATGGCCATCCTGTGTGGCACCGTGGCTGCGCTGTCGGCCTTTTACCCCGATGCCGTGGATATCTCCCACGAAGCCTCGCGTGACCTTTCCACCCGCCGTCTGATCGCCAAGGTGCCAACCATCGCTGCCTGGGCCTATAAGTACACGGTGGGTGAGCCATTCGTTTACCCTGACAACAGCCTGACCTTCTCGGAAAACTTCCTGAAGATGCTGTTTGCCAAGCCAAACGCCGACTACAAGGTCAACCCGGTTCTGGCCCGCGCCATCGACCGCATCCTGATCCTGCATGCGGATCACGAGCAGAACGCCTCAACCTCGACGGTGCGCCTCGTTGGCTCAACCGGCTCGAACCCGTTTGCCTGTATCGCGGCCGGTATCGCAGCGCTCTGGGGGCCTGCCCATGGTGGGGCCAATGAAGCCGTTCTGGGCATGCTTTCCCAGATTGGATCGAAGGAAAACATCCCGGCCTTCATCACTCAGGTGAAGAACCGTGAGAGCGGCGTAAGGCTTATGGGCTTCGGCCATCGCGTGTACAAGAATTTCGATCCGCGTGCGAAGATCATGGAGCAGACCTATCACGAGGTCGTGGCAGAGCTTGGGCTCAAGCACGATCCGATGTTCGACCTTGCTGCCGAGCTCGAACGTATCGCCGTCAACGATCCCTATTTCGTGCAGCGCCGCCTCTACCCCAATGTCGATTTCTATTCGGGTCTGATTCTCAAGGCGATGGGTATACCAACCTCGATGTTTACCGTGCTTTTCGCGGTGGCCCGTACGGTGGGTTGGGTCAGTCAATGGCGTGAAATGATCGAGGAGCCCGGTCAGCGTATCGGGCGGCCACGCCAGCTCTATGTGGGCCAGGCGCATCGTGATTACGTGCCGCTTTGCCGACGAAGCTGAAGACGCCCGGCCAACGAAAAAAACCGGAGCATTGCTCCGGTTTTTGCTTGGCTCGGCGTAAGGGCCGTCTATTCCGTCAGAGATAATGATGTTGCCAGACCTGGCTGCTCATTTAGCCCGCTAGACATAAAAATCTGTCAGCAAGTATCCCGTGCGGGTCTAGCGGGACTTCAACAATCGCAGCCCGGCGTCGCTCCCTTGTCCTGACGCACGATATGGTGATCGATCCATTCCGAAACCAGACGGCGCGCCTCATTGATGGACGCCTCAGGGTGATGGATGCGATAAAGGGTCGTGCATGCGGTAAAAGCCTGAATGTCAGGCTGACCCACTTCCCGCAATTCTTCATACGCCGTGATCACGGCGCGTTCGCACTTTCGGGAAATGCGGTTGAGATCAACAGTCACGCAAACAGATCCTAGTTGAGAATTACTATCAATTGCTGCATTGTAAATCTTTTCCGATGGTGAATGCAAGCGTAGCCTATCGCACTCACGGGAGCGTTTTCTCTACTTATTTGTCTTACTTTTCTCACGAAGGCCGGATAATCCTGCACGGCTAAAGATCATGGAGTGACAAGAGATGGCTCTCAGCAACGAGATCAACGGTGGTGCGGTTCGTCAGACCCAGTGGGACAGGGATGCAGCCCTGACCACAGCGCGCATCCTTCTGGAAATCAAGGCAATCAATTTCCGCCCTGACGAGCCCTACACCCTGACCTCAGGCTGGAAGTCGCCAGTCTATATCGATTGCCGCAAGATCATCTTCTTCCCACGCGCACGCGCCAAGATTGTCGAACTTGCTGTCGAGAAGATCGGCCGCCACATCGGCTATGAGAGCATCGAGTGCGTTGTTGGCGGTGAAACCGCTGGTATTCCCTTCGCTGCCTGGATCGCCGACCGGATGATGGCGCCGATGGCCTATGTCCGCAAAAAACCCAAGGGCTTTGGCCGCAATGCGCAGATCGAGGGCGATGTGCCGGAAGCAATGCGCACCCTGCTGGTGGAAGACCTCACCACGGACGGCGCATCCAAGGTCCGTTTTGCCAATGCCCTGCGTTCGGCAGGTGCCATTGTCGATCACACCTTTGTCGTCTTCTTCTATGGCGTGTTTCCCGGCGCACAGAAGACGCTTGCCGACATGAATGTCTCGCTTCATTCGCTCTGCACCTGGTGGGATGTGCTTGAGGCCTGCTCCGGCGCTAATTATTTCTCCGAGGGCGACATCCATGAGGTGCGCCGCTTCCTTGAGGATCCCTGTGGCTGGTCCAAGGCACATGGCGGTGTCGGCAGCGCTGAGGAAGCTGCAGCCCTCAAGGCCAAGGCGGAAGGCTGACTTGCCCACCGATCCGGGTCGCGTTCTGGCTTTTGACTCGGGCATAGGCGGTCTTGCGGTGGTGCAAGCTCTGCGCACCACCCTGCCGCCCGGCACCCTGATCGACTATCTGGCCGATAACGCGCTTTTTCCTTACGGCGAACAGGACGATGCCGTTCTCGTCACGCGCATCCTAGCGCTCATGGAAGAGCGTATTGCCCGACTTCGCCCCGATGTCGTGCTGATTGCATGCAATACGGCCAGCACCATCGCCCTGGAGGCTCTGCGCGCTCGTTTCGACGTGCCATTCGTGGGCTGCGTACCCCCCGTCCGCTGGGCGGCACGCGTCAGTCAGACACGCGTCTTCGGTCTGCTGGCCACTCGAGGCACGGCACGTCGCCCCTATCTGCGTAGCCTGCGCGACAATTTCGCTGCCGATTGCGAGATGATTGTGCACGGTGCCCGTACCCTCGCCGATCTGGCGGAGCAGGCCTTCCTGGGCCGTCCGATCGATGACGATCTGGTAGCACAGGAACTGCGCCATCTGTTCGAGGCGCCCAATGGCGATCGGATCGATACAATCGGACTGGGCTGCACCCATTACACGTTCCTCAGTAATGCTTTCCTGCGCCTGTGCCCGCCAGACATCAACTGGCTTGACCCGGCTCTTGCGGTCGCCCGGCAGGTCAATCATGTGCTTGAAATGCAGGCGTCAGATCGTCCGGCCAGCACCTCGCCAGAATCGCTCTGCCTGACCGGCCCGGCCGGGGATGAGCAGGCCCTGAGGCGCGCCATTGCTCGCCTGGGGTATAAGGATATCACGGTTCTGGACCCAACCCCCGTATCCTGAACAGGGGCGCGCTGGACCCGCCTCGCGGCTGAGCGGATGAGGCGCGACCTGCCTGACAACAGGTACCAGAAGGAGAGCTTTCTGCTCCCCCTCTCTTCAGTCAGTTGGCGCGGCTGACCGTATAGGAGGCTGCATCAATCATGAGCTGCCGGATCGGGCTGTCAGGGAAAGACGACAGGGCTTCGATAGCGGCATCCGCATAAAGCTGCGCCCGATCCAGGGTCGTCTGGATGGCCCCCGTTTTCTCAATCAGGGCGAGGGCGTGCGGCAGATCCTCGTCGGTCTGCTCACCGGTTTCGATCACACGCAGCCAGAACGCACGGTCTGCCTCATCGCCAGCCCGGAAAGCCGCCAGCACAGGCAGGGTAATCTTGCCCTCACGCATGTCATCGCCCACTGTCTTGCCCAGCACCTGCTGGTCGGCCGCATAATCGAGCGCGTCATCGACAAGCTGGAACGCCATGCCCAGATTGGTGCCATAGGCCTCAAGCGCATCTTCATCGCTCTCCGGGCGCGCCGCCACCACCGCGCCAACCCGACATGCGGCAGCAAAGAGCGCTGCTGTCTTGCCATGAATGACTTCCAGGTATTTTTCGATCGGGGTGGAGAGATCGTTCTGCGTTGCCATCTGCAACACTTCACCCTCGGCAATCGTGGCCGAGGCGGCGGAGAGAATGGCCATGACCTTCAGAGAGCCATCAGCCGTCATCAGCTGGAACGAACGGGCAAACAGGAAATCACCCACGAGCACCGAAGCCTTGTTGCCAAACACGGCATTGGCGGAGGCAAGACCACGGCGCAAGGTGCTTTCATCCACAACGTCGTCATGCAGCAATGTGGCCGTATGGATGAACTCGACGCAGGCTGCCAGCCCGACATGACGCTGGTTCTCGGGCGAAGGCTCATAGCCACACAAACGCGCTGAGGCGAGCGTGAGCAACGGGCGCAACCTCTTGCCGCCAGCGGCAACCAGATGGGCGCCGAGTTGAGGAATAAGCGGAACAGGGCTTTGCATACGCGCGACAATCTCGCGGTTGCAGGCCTCCATATCATCCTTGAGAAAGTCAGAAAGGGCGTTAAGGGCTGAGCGCTCGCCATTGACGGGCACGGCTGCACTGTTGTTTTGCTCGGCCTTCATATCGGCCAGGCTGTCGGCACCACCCAAGGCAACTCTCCACTTCCTACTTGGCCACTGACGACCCTGATGCAGTATAAGGCACGAGCCGATATCCCGCACGGCGTAACAGGACACCGAGACAGAAACCGGATTTCATGCATGAGCCATTCAGACCGACGAACCGGCCCTCTGACAGTCAAATCCATATGAGCGGCAGGACGGCCCCGGTCAACCCGGCAACCCTCAAAGCTGATGCTGCTGCAATCAATACAACCGAGACGATGCCCGGTTATCTGCTTGACCGACGCGTCCAGTATCACCAGTTCACGAAGGGGTATCGCACCGGCATAGAACCAGTCTTGATGGCCGCCTTCGTACCCGCCCGACGTGGCCAGAGCATTCTTGAAGCCGGATGCGGCGCAGGTGCCGGTCTGCTCTGCCTCATGACGCGATGCCCAGAGACCAGTGGCGCAGGTATCGAAGCCGATAGCGCGACGGCGGAACTGGCGAGACTGAACATGGAGGCCAATGGTCTGGGCGCCCGCGTCTCGATCATCCAGGGTAGCCTGCCCGACATCCCCCCTACCCTACGCTTGATAACGCCGGGGGCAAACGGCCGCTTCCATCACGCGATGGCCAACCCTCCCTGGCATCCTGCCGATCACACCGGAGCTGATGATGCACGTCGCCGCCTTGCCATGACCATGCCAGAGGGAGGCTGGACTACGTGGATCGAGACGCTATCGAAATGGGTACTCCCCGGCGGTAGCCTGACTCTTGCCCTGCCAGCCTTTGTCATTGACACAGCCTGCGAGGCCATGCGCCAGGCAGGGTTCGGGAGCCTGGCACTTTGTCCGCTCTGGCCCAAACAGGGGCGCGCAGCGAAGATCGTCCTGCTGCGCGGGATATGGGGAAGCAAGGGTACGTTTCGGCTTCTCCCCGGTCTTGTGCTGCATCGAGAAGATGGCGGGTACACCGACGCGTGTGAATCCGTCCTGCGCAAAGCCTCCCCAATCGTCATGCCTTGAGAGTTTGTCGCACGCTACCCTGACCATGCCGGCATGTAGATGAATACAAGGCTCAGCACACAACCGGACGTAGTTAGACTGACGGGTGTGCTGATGGCGCGTCTACTGCCGTTTTTTCTCGGAAACAACGGCAAACCTCGCGCCGACGAAAGCCACTCGCTGCACGGTTCTGCTTTTACAAACCGCGGCAGCCCTATGCAGGCGTCGTACCCCCCGAGAGCGCAGCCCGCACAAGCTAGTCTGCGACAGCCAATGGCGTTGGGCGATATGAGATCTCCCATGAGGATGATGGCTAGAGCGTTTTCTTTGCTGATTGAATCATTTGGGATTCCCAATCTGTGTGTGATCTGATTCAAGGTGACGGCCGGGATGGAGGCCGGCGCTGGATGTCGTCACGCACCCTGTCTCTGGATTTACGCGCCCGCGTTGTCGCGGCGGTTTCAAAGGGCCTGTCCCGCCGGCAGGCTGCCGAGCGCTTCGGCGTCAGCCC
>NZ_JBXWTO010000017.1:0-60295 GCF_057319415.1 Asaia sp. A2 | reverse complement strand
TCCGCCGTGCCGCACGGGCACTGGAAGACCACAACGTTCATCGCGGGACTGCGGCTGACCGGCATCGTGGCGCCCATGGTGCTGGACGGACCGATCAACGGCCGCAGCTTCCTGACTTATGTCGAACGCGTCCTCGTGCCGGATCTGCGCCCCGGCGACATCGTCGTCATGGACAATCTCGGCTCGCACAAGGGGCCGGGCGTGCAGGCGGCGATCGAGGCCGCCGGAGCCAGCCTGCGGTTCCTGCCGCCCTACAGCCCGGACTTCAACCCGATCGAGATGGCGTTTTCCAAACTCAAGGCCCATCTCCGCCGCGCCGCCGAACGCACCCGAGACGGGCTTTGGAACAGGATCGGCAAACTCATCGATCAGGTCGCGCCCGCAGAATGCGCCAACTTCTTCACCGCCGCTGGATACAAGCCAGATTGAGAGGAAAACGCTCTAGCGAACCACACCTTGTCTGGTAGCCGTCAGGAAAACTTCTCAGCGTACACCCAACTCTGACGCAGAGTGGTTGATTGTGGTCTTCAAGTATCTTGTAGCGTTACCAAGATCGGCTGGGTCAAGCCCGCCGGGAGCAACATGGCACAACAGCAACGATCGGAGTTTATGCGCACGTTGTAGGCTGCGCGATTACGTCTATTCCAATTGAGGCTCTCGACCTTACCCGATGCTTTTGAAGAGCGCAGGAAGAGGCCAGAAAACAAGCCTGTCGCTCATCCAACAGTAATCCCACTAACGTTCTTCGCGGAAATAGGGTGTGCCGAGCGCGGCAGGCGCCGCCATCCGACGACGCATTCCGGGCAGCAGGAAAGCGGGCAGAATCATGAACAGAATAGTGCCCAGATAAGGGGTCATGTTCAGGATGGCGGGGGCAACCGGCCAGCCCTGCGCCTGTCCAAAAAAACTGAGTGACATGACGAGCCCGAATAACAGGGACGACAGGGCCGCAAGAACGGGGCGGTAACCGCAGAAAATGACCAGCGCCACGGCAATCCAGCCACGACCGGCAATCATGCCCTCCGACCAGACGGGCATGACCGACAGGGTCATGTCGGCACCTGCAAGACCGGCCAGCGCTCCGCCAGCTACCACGGCACTCAGTCGATAGCGGCGCACCGGAATACCGACAGCATCCGCCGCCGCGGGATTTTCGCCCACCGCGCGCAGGCTCAGCCCGAGGCGTGAGCGGAAAAGGACGCAATGGCACACAGCGGGCAAGACGACGAAGGCGAGATAGACGAACGGGCTTTGACTGAACAGAACCCCGACGCCCGGTAAGCTGCTCAAACCCGGGATTGCCCAGTTGTTGAAAACCGCAACAACGGGCAAGCCCGCAACGGCATGGCCGATGACAGCGCTCAGCCCCAACCCCAGAAAGGTCAGGGCGACGCCGCAGAGCGTCTGGTTGGCCGAGCCATTGACCGTAGCAAGCCCGAGCACCAGCGCCCCTGCCCCACCCGTGCAAAGCGCCGCCAGACAGCCCATCCAGGGCGACATGGAGGCATCTGCGGCAAGCACGGCAACAACCGCGCCAAGGGCCATGAGCCCCTCGACACCAAGATTGATGACCCCAGCGCGTTCGGCAATGACTTCGCCCTGCGCGGCCAGAGCGAGGATACTGCCATAAGCCAGCGCATGAAGAACCAGAGGGATCCATACGGTCATTTCTGTGTCTCCAGGCGCACATAGGCCGCAAGCTCGTCACTCACCGCAATGGCAAAAACCAGCAAACCTGTGATCGCCAGTACGGAGGACGCGCTGACCTGCAAGGTCTGCAAAACGATCCCGGTATTCAGGATCACTGCCATCAGAAACGAAGCGGGGATAAGGGCATAGGCGGAATGGCGCGCCAGCAACGCGACCACGATACCGAGATAGCCATAGCCGTGCGCGAGGCCGCCCTGAAGCCGGTGTACCGTACCCAGCGCCTCCATCATCCCTCCAAGTCCGGCAAGGGCGCCGGACGCCATAAGGGCGACGAAAAGCCGTGGTGCAACCCTGATCCCGGCATAGCGCGCGGCTTCGGGATTGGACCCGCACAGCGTCAGCTCGTAACCGAAACGGCTGCGCTTGAGGAGATAGCCGATAGCCACGACCAGAACGATTGCAACAATTCCCCCCCAGTGCACGACGCCATAGATGGTGGGGATCGCAACCGAGAGACGCTGGCTCGACACCTGCGCATCCGTCACGTGATCGGCCCAGGGGCCTGTTACGAGGTAATAGACGACGAACGACGCGATGAAATTGAGCAAAAGCGTGGTGATGATTTCACTGACGCCAAGCCATGCCCGCCCTGCGGCCGGCATGGCGCTCCACGCGGCGCCAGCCGCCAGACTGGCAAGCATCGCCAGAGGCAAGGAAAGTGGCAATGGCATGGGAAGGAACAGGGCCACAGCCGACGCTGCCGTGGCACCTGCGAGAAACTGGCCCTCGGCGCCAATATTCCATAACCCGGCGCGAAGAGACAACCACACCGCACCGCCCGTCATAAGCAGTGGCGTCATATAGAGCGCAAGATTTTCGAGACCGAAAACAGTACCGAAAGTCGAGGTTATGACAAGTCCCAGCACCATACCGAGCGGCAAACCGAGAATGGCCAGAACGAGCGCCAGAACGAGCGCAACGAAGCCCAGTGCCAGAACGCGCCCGATCAGGATGCGGCGGGCCGGAACCACAGCAAGGCGGATTCTTCGGCTCATGCGGCGGTCTCCCCTGCGCGGCCACTCATCAGAGACCCCAGTCTCGCCCTGTCGAAATCCTTGCGCGCGACGATGGTCATCAACATACCGGCGCACAGCACCGCAATCCGGTCGCTCAGCGCCATCAGTTCATCCAGATCTTCTGACACGAGCACAACGGCCCGTCCCTCGTCGCGGATTTCGGCCAGTGTCTCACGCATCAGGGAGATTGCCCCGATATCAAGACCACGGCTCGGATAGCTCGCAATCAGGGCGCGGTGACTGATCATTCGCTCACGTGCCAGAACCATGCGCTGCTGATTCCCGCCCGAGAGACCACGCATCGGCGTGGATGGGTCCTGCACCGTCACACGCGCCTGTGCGAGCAGGCTTTTCGTGAAAGCGCGCGCCTGACTGGCGTGGTAGGCCATCCGCCCGCCGACCGGGTGAGAGCGAAATACGCGCATGACAGCATTCTCGGTCACGCCGAGCGCCGGGGCGAGGGCCTTGTGCAGCCGGTCCTCGGGAACATAACCAATGCCTGCCTCACGAAAGGCACCCGGCCCCTGTCCGCGCATGTCTGTCGAACCGACATGGACAGAACCTGTCAACGGCGCGTTGAGTCCGGCAAGCAGATCAGCCAGCTCGGATTGGCCATTGCCTGTCACGCCCGCCACCCCAAGGATCTCGCCCGCCCTGATGTCGAGCGAGAGCGGATGCAACCGCAGGCGACCCGCGCTATCCCGAAAGCTCACCTCGTGCAGCCGTATGACCGTCTCGCTCTTCCCCTGAGGCGTCGTGCGTGGATAAGACGTCTTTTGCTCGACAGGACGTCCGATCATCTCGGTTACAAGGGTGGCCGGGTCAGTGTGGTCCACCCTGTGGCTGCCAGCGACACGGCCATGACGCAGGACAGTTACGCGATCCGCCAAAGCCATGATCTCATCAAGCTTGTGACTGATCAGGATAACGGCCCCGCCCCCATCGCGGAAACGACGCAATGCGGCATAGAGCTCACCCACTTCAAGCGGGCTCAGCACAGCTGTCGGCTCGTCAAGGATAAGCAGGCGTGCCCCACGGGAGAGGACACGCAGGATTTCAACGCGCTGCTGCTCGCCCGAGGTCAGGCTGTCGATGGGAGCCTGAGGCCGGATGTCGAGACCAAACCGGGCGGCTTCCGCCTCAGCACGTCGGGCGAGTGTTTTTGCCGAGAGCCACTTCCCAGTCTCGCGCCACCCCAGAGCCAGATTTTCCGCAACGGTGAAACGCGATACCAGCTTGAAATGCTGATGCACCATACCGATACCGGCCGCGATCGCTGCTTCGGGGCTTTCAAGGCGCACACCATAACCATCGAGGATCAACTCGCCCTCATCGGGCTGGTAAAGGCCGGTCACGATATTCATGAGCGTGGATTTGCCTGCGCCATTTTCACCCAGCAGCGCATGAATCTCGCCGGGGTAGAAATCGATCGTGACATCCTTGTTTGCGATCACACCGGGAAAATACTTCGCGATTCCAGAAAGGGTGAGCAAAGGCGGTGCACCGGGCGGCAAATTATCCGGTCTGGCTTCCGCGAGATGTGAGAGGTCAGACAAGTCCCGATACTCCCTCGACCTGCCAGTTCCAGTGAAAGATTTCCATGTCGCTCATGGTGTGCCCCGCCGGCACGCGGATCTGCCCCTTTGAGTCCCGTATCGGCCCGGTGAAGGGCGACCAGCCCGCCAGCATGCGCTCGCGCGCTGCATCGGCTTCCCGGCGGATGGAATCAGGCACATTCTTGCCCCAGGCATCGCGATCGACACCATCACCAAGCTTGAGGAAAGTGCCGGTAGGGCGCCAGCGTCCGGCAATGCGTGCGGCGATCGTCTCGCGGTAATAATCCTCGAAATCCAGCACGACAGAGCTGACATAGGCGTCAGGCCCGAACTGGCGCATATCGGTGTTCCACATGGCGGCCCAGACACCCCGCTGCTGCGCGACGCGCAGATAACCGGGGTCGTCCATGATGCCGCACAGGAAATCGCAGCCGCTATCGATCAGCGCTGCGCCCGCCGAGGCCGCGGCCTGGGGATCGAACCACGAGTTGATGGAAATGACCCGCATCGTCGCCTCGGGGTTGACCGAACGGGCGCCAAGCAGCGTCGCATTGGCGCTGGCAATAACCGATGTTGTAGGAAAGGAGGCAATATAACCCAGCCTGCCGTTATGACTCAGTCGGGCAGCGGCGATGCCGATCACATAGCTGGCATACCAGTGTGTGATGTAATACCAGCCCAGATTACCCGTGACATTATTGCCGTCACATTCGAGAAAGCCCACATCCGGCGCCTGATCCGCCACGTCCTTGATGAAATCGCCATAATCCGAGGTGGAGATGACCATCTGTGCGCCCTCAGCGACAAACTGCCTGAACAGCCGAGTTGCGTCAGCCGAGTACGGTATACTCTCGACATAGAGCGAGCGCATGCGCGGGAAATGCGATTTCAGGGCACGGATCGCCTTGTCATGCATCTGTGTCCAGCCACCATCATTGATCGGGCTGGTATGGCCGAACCCGACAAGCAGATCTTCTTCGGCAATCGGGGCAAAGCGCGGTGCGGCGCTTGCCCTTCCTGCCAGAGTGGCACATCCACCCGCGGCCAGCAGCCCGCGGCGGGTCAGGAGAGCAGGTCGTTTCAGTGACATGAGGCAATTCCCGGCATGACGACAAAGCCGGGCAACTGCCGGACCTGACGGATGAAGCGTCGAAGAGCGGGATACAGGTCCATTGCAACGCCCAGATCATGCCCCAGCGCGGCGACCGGGAAGAGGATCACATCAACAAAGCCGATCGTGCGGCCCGAAAACCAGATCTCATCCCGCAACGCCCTCGCAGACAAACGATCCTCCATCTCCCGAAACAGGAACGTGACGGGCTCGGTCTCGGCCTTGCGCGGAAGTGTCGCTCCCAAAGCCTCGCGTCGTGCCTCTGAAAAAAGCTCTATCCCATCGAGCGCCCACTTCAGCGCATGCCGCGCCTCGCCCTCGGGCCAGAGCCAGCCAGCCTCTGACGCGCGCGAGAAATGCTCAAGAATCTCATGAAGGCCAACACAGGAGACCATCTCATCGGTCAGGGTCGGGCCGAAGGTCTCGGCGCGACGATCGGTCGCGAAGGCCAGAGGGATATCCATCAACGATGCCGCAAGACGGGCCGCATAACTGCGCTCGTCAATCATCCAGCCATTGAGCGTCAGCATGACGTCTCCTCCAGCGTGTCACGCAGCCTGAGCAGCCATGACGCCGCCTGCTCCCGATGCGAGGCATCGCGTACAGCGAGATGCACCATCGTGATTCCCTCCTCGGGCGTATGCAGCGCCAGCAGACGGTCGGCAGAGAGGCGCCATTGTCCCTCATCCATCACGAGGGCTGCTCGCGTGTCGTGCTCGGTGGCCCGTATGGCAAGACTTCGCACACCATGCCACCCCCCCTCCGCCGGGGCGATCAGCGGGCGGCCATCGCCTGAGGTAAGATCGACCCAGATCATCCCGGCCTTTTCGATCAGGTCATAGGGGCGTGTTCGTATGGTCGAGGGCGGGTTGAGCTCGGGATGGGCGGGTATGACACGACAGCGCCCCTCGGTATCGAACTGCCAGCCGTGATAAAGACAGGCCAGACGATTATCACGCATGAAGCCAAGGCTGAGACGTACGCCGCGATGAGGGCAACGATCCTCCCACGCATGCGCGGTGCCCGTCTCGTCGCGCCAAAGCACGAGCGACAGGCCCCTATGACGGGCGGGGGCAATATCACCCGGGGCCAGGTCCTTTGACAGGGCAACAGGGATCATCGACGGTATCCTTCTGTCCAGTCATTGACGAGGCAACCCATCGGGCCAACCAGACAGGCCATCACGAACATCCCTACAAGCGGCTGCGCACCTGTCACGACAAACACGATATCGGTCGCCTCCAAACGCTCTGTGCGCATATCGAGTGACAGAAGGCGTGCGCGGCCCTCGGCGAAAGACCGAAACGCTTCAGTGTCGAAATGACCTGTGAGATGAAGTGCAGTGGCTATAGTCCCTCGCTCCCGCATCACAGCGTTGCATACCAGCTGATCCTGCCAGTAATATTTTTTTTGACAAGTGCAGGACCACTATTAATGTAACCGTTATCGCAACGACGAGGATGGCTGTCAGGATGACCTCACCAGCAAATGTGGATCCGGTCTCACTCAGCCAGTGGTATCCACTCGGGATGATCGAGGCCCTGTCTGACAACTGGGTGCAAACCATGCTACTCGGTGTCGTCATTCGTTTCCGCCGCTTGGCGGGTGGTACGGTCGAGGTCGAGCATGGCGCGCATGCCCTGCCCTGCTGTGAGCGTTATGGCTATGTCTGGACCACTCTCGCGACGGATCCTGCTCTTCGTGATGCCATGATCCGTATCGATGAGGCCGATGAGCCCGACCGCCGGCTTGTGTGTTGCGGGTCGGTGGCCGTCAAGGCTTCCGGGCTGCGCGTGGTTGAGAACTTCCTCGATATGGCTCATTTTCCCTTCGTGCATACCGACATACTGGGCGCAGAGCCTCATACCGAGGTCGAGCGTTACACTGTCGAAACGCGTGATGATGGCAAGGAAATATGGGCAACGGATTGCCGGTTCTTCCAGCCGCAAGCCGCGCTCTCGGCCGAAGGCGGCATCATGACCGACTACATCTACCGTATTGCCGGTCCGTTCGCGACGCTGCTGTACAAGACCAGTCCCGGTGATGCCCAACGCAAGGACGTGATTGCGCTGTTCGTCCAGCCCATGACGGCCGGTACATGTCGTGCTCACCCGGTCATGTTCCTTCTCGACGATCATTCCGATCTTGATGCTCTGGTGGAGTTCCAGCAGACGATCTTCTTGCAGGATCGCATCATTCTTGAAAGTCAGCGGCCGGTTGCCATGCCGCTCGATGCCGCGAGCGAGATTCCCACCCTGGCAGACCGTTCATCGGTGGCCTATCGCCGCTGGCTCAAGGCCCGTGGTGTCACATTTGGCGCGGGCGCCGCCAAAGCCGCTGCCTGAACGAAGGAAAAAACCATGAGCCACTCCCCAAGCGAGACCGATCTGACGTTTCTGCGTCAGGCCTTTGAGGTCGCCAACCGGTCCCGCCTCGCGGGCGATCATCCCTTCGGTGCCCTGCTGGTGGATGAAACCGGCAAGATCGTCATGGAGCAGGGCAATGGCTACAGCACCGAGGGACAGGACATGACCGCTCATGCCGAGCGTCTTCTCGCCAGCCGGGCGAGCCGAAAGTTCGGGGCAACAAGATTGCGCGGTTACACCCTGTACAGTTCTGCCGAGCCCTGTGCCATGTGCGCCGGAGCCATCTACTGGGCGGGGATCGGTCGGGTCGTGTACGGGCAGTCCGAGGCCCATCTCAAGGCCATGACTGGCGCCCACCCTGAAAATCCGACACTCGATCTGCCCTGCCGGGTGGTTTTCTCCGCCGGGCAGACACCGGTGGTGGTTCTGGGGCCGTTGCTGGAGGATGAGGCGGCAGAGTTGCAGCGCAGCTTCTGGAAGGACCACGCCTGACGGCACCATAATCTCTACGCCCGTTCTTCCAAGCGAGATGACGATCCGGATTGCCGCCAATCCGGAACAGGGCCAACGGGAGCCTATCTGACGGAGACACCCCGTGAGTAGGGCGCCCCAAGTGCGGCACAACCGGGTGCCCCATCATACTTGCGGCACCATGCTCACAGGAGCCTGCCATGCCTCTCGCCTTGTCACCCTCCATCCTGATCACGGATGCCTATCTCTATCTCGATCGCGGCCATGAAATAGCAAATGGCTGGATTTATCTTGAAAATGGCCGGGTCCGCGGTTTCGGCTCCATGACGACCCCGAGACCTGAAGCCGACCGCTCGATCTCCGCGGCAAGTCGGATCGTTACACCAGGGCTGGTGAATGCGCACCACCATATGTACCAGAACCTCACGCGATCCTACGCGCCAGTCGTGAATGGCACCCTGTTCGAATGGCTGCAGGGCCTCTACCCGCTCTGGGCCACGCTTGATGAGGAGAATGTCTATCTCTCATCCTACGTCGCCATGATGGAATTACTGCTTGGTGGCTGCACGACGTCGATGGATCATCATTACGTCCACCCCCGGCCTCGTCTGATCGATGCCCAGATCCGCGCTGCCAGGGATATCGGCTTTCGCTTTCATGCCACGCGCGGCTCCATGACTCGCTCGGTGAAGGATGGTGGCCTGCCACCGGACAGCGTGGTGCAGAGCGAGGATGTTATCCTGTCTGACAGTGAACGCCTGATCAGCGCCTATCATGACGCCTCCCCGGGCGCGATGATCCGTGTGGCCCTGGCACCCTGCTCGCTGTTCAGCGTGTCGGAAACGATCATGAAAGAGAGCGCGCTCATGGCAGAGCGCCTTGATGTGCGCCTGCACACCCATCTGGCAGAGGACCACGACGAGGACCGATATTGTCAGGACATGTATGGCTGCACCCCAACCGAATATTTCGAGCGTTCGGGCTGGGCCAGCGAGCGCTCATGGGTCGCTCACTACATCTATCCCAGCGGCGACGAGATCGATCGCCTGGCACATAGGGGAGTCTGCACGGCACAATGCCCCTGCTCGAACATGATGATCGGCGGTGGCGCAGCGGATGCGATGGACATGCGACGCCGTGGCATGAAAGTAGGGCTTGGCTGCGACGGCTCGGCATCGACCGATCATGCGTCCCTCTGGCTTGAAGCGCGTATGGCATTGCTTCTGGGGCGCTACCGCAATGGCCCGCACAGCATGACAGCCCGTGATGCGCTGGATATGGCAACCCGTGGCGGCGCGGCGTGTCTGGGCCGCGAAGATGAAATCGGCCATCTTCGCATGGGCGCCTGCGCCGATCTGGTGATATGGGAACTGCCCCCCTTCTCAAGGGCCGGGGCGCTCAGCGACCCGGTTGAGGCGCTTTTACGCTGCGCTCCGGCAACAGCATGGACAACTATCGTCAATGGCCGGATCCTCGTAGAGGACGGTCAACCCTGCCAGTCAGGCCTTGATATCATTCTCCGTGAACATGAGCGGGCTGCGAGGCGGATGCAAAAGCTCGACTGAACAGCCTTATCTGACGGGGGGACTTAATGGCGAAAGCGTCAGGTACCCCCGGCAGGAGTATCCGGCCACAACTTGTGGTGAGACACAGAGTGTCATGGCAACTGCGCCGTACCAGGCATCGTTATGCGAGCCCGCAATAGTCGACAAGATGAAAGTATCACAAACAAAAAGAGCCTGTCAGTTACGTTCGCCACACGCCAGGCGTAAATCGTGATCTTCCCACGGATTACACGTCACGAAGCCCTCATCCTGCTTCAGATTGCTCGTGTGACACATTGCGAAACTGGTCAGCTTATTTCTGTATCGCCTATATATCTTTATCTTGTCTCCATGTTCAGGATTTCGAGTTACGATGAATCACGACACGCCCCTGATTGGTATCCTCGTCATTGGTCTCGGGCTTGCGTTCATCCTCGGCACAATTGCTCAGCGTATCCGGATATCCCCATTAGTGGGATATCTCCTTGCGGGTATCGCCGTAGGGCCCTTCACACCGGGTTTTGTCGCTGATCAGCCCCTTGCCGCCGAGCTTTCCGAAATTGGCATCATTCTGCTCATGTTCGGGGTCGGGCTCCATTTCTCCCTGAAGGACCTGATATCGGTCAAAGCCATAGCCGTCCCCGGCGCGTTATTGCAGATCACCGCTTCCATCCTGATCGGTGCCGGCGTTGCCTGGACACTCGGCATGTCGCCTGGTGCCTGTCTGATCTTCGGTATTGCGCTGAGTGTGGCCAGTACAGTTGTCTTGCTGAGAACCCTGCAGGAACAACGCCTTATCGAGACCGAGCGCGGCAGGCTCTCGGTCGGATGGCTCATTATCCAGGATCTCGTGACCGTTCTGGCTCTGGTGCTCCTGCCGATTTTTGCGCCGATCATGAGCGGTGGAAGCAACTCCAGCATCAGCCTCTCTGGTCTTGCTGTGGCGATTGCACTGACCCTGGGGAAGGTCGCAGCGTTCATGGCCCTGATGCTGGTGATCGGGCGACGAGTCATCCCGGCCATACTGCACTACGTGGCCCATACGGGATCGCGTGAACTGTTTCGTCTTGCGCTGCTTGCGCTGGCGCTAGGCGTGGCCTTCATCGCCACTGAATGGTTCGACGTTTCTTTTGCCCTTGGTGCCTTTGTTGCCGGCATGGTCCTGAGCGAGTCCGAACTCAGTCATCGCGCTGCAGCCGAAACCCTCCCCCTTCGAGATGCCTTCGCGGTATTGTTCTTCATCTCGGTCGGGATGCTGTTCAACCCCCTCGTGCTGATACGGCAACCTGTCCCGCTCATCCTGACCTATCTGGTTATTCTGGTCGGCACCCCCCTTGCCGTCATCGCCATTCTTCGCCTCTTGCGTCAGCCGTGGAATACCACGCTCTTCATCGCGAGCGGCCTTGCCCAGATCGGCGAATTTTCTTTCATCCTTGCCGCGCTGGGCATCAAGATGAAGGTTCTGGACGGTCAGGCGCAGGATCTGATCCTTGGTGCGTCGATCCTGTCGATTCTGAGCAACCCGTTCATCCTCATGGCGACCCAACGCATCGAGGCGTGGATTACGCGGCATAGCCCTGCGCCAGAGACTCCTGCGAAGGATGAGGGCGGTATTCTTCTTCCGCCTCCAACGCCGACGGCCCTTATTGGGCATGCTGTCGTCGTTGGATGCGGACGCGTGGGGCGTCTGGTTGTCGATGGTCTTGTCCAGAATGGCTGGCCGGTTCTGGTGGTTGAAACCGGAAAGATACCCGACAGCCTCGCCGCCATGCCCGATGTCGAGCTCATGCTTGCCAATGCGGCAGAGTCACGCGTCATGAAAGCCATGAACCTTGAACAGGCAAGGCTGTTGATGGTGGCCATTCCCGAACCCTTCGAAGCTGGCCAGATCATTGCTCAGGCTAGATCCCTCAACCCTGGGCTACGGATTGTGGCACGGGCTCATTTCGACAGCGCCGTCGACCATCTGAAGGAACTCGGCGCTGATCACGTGATCATGGGTGAGCGCGAGATGGCTCTCGCCATGCTGGCCATGACGATGGAAGACCTGCCATTCGATGCCCGCCCGCCATTGACCGACCCCGGCACCGAGGAAGGCATCGAACCGCTCCCGGCCTGATTCTTCAGGCGGGAGCGCTTAGGTTTCAGCGCCTGAAGTGGATCATCCCGCCGCTCGATGCACAGGCGGCAGGTTTGATCGCCCCTCCCCAAGAATGATCCGCAGGGTATCCCCCCTTTTGACGCTCCAGCGTGGTGACGTCCACGCGGGCGTGTGGGAGCAACGTAGCGTCGCGCTTTTCTGGCATCGCGAGGCCGTTGCTCTCCCCTCAATTATGTCGAAACGTATCAATTGTGGCTTTTCTGACATAGTGGACAGGATCATGATTCGCGGTCGTTCCATTTCACATCACTGTCATAAATTTTCTTTTAAATGAGGCTCTGCAAGATGTTGCGGTTTTTCAAATGCCGCCCGCAGCGCCACTTTCCGGTGCTTCGAGGCGCAGCTTCGAGCCGTAACGTTACATAGTGATACTGAATCCGCCCTACGGCACGGAAGATCGACATCATGTTTTCACGCACGGCCCTCTTGTTCGGCACAACCGCGCTCGTAGCGCTGACTCTATCAGCTGCCAGCGCCAAGTCGGCAGACACCCATCTCAACTCAGACACCACACGAGGGAAGACTGCCGTCCATAGCAGTCGCCCCGATGGACGATCTGTCACCAGTGATGCCTCCGCCCCTTCCATGCTTGGTGCCACCTCGCCAACCGACGAGCGCATTGAAGTAACCGGGCATAATTATGGGGATGGCGTTACCCGTCGCGCCTTTGGCGGCGGTCTGATGACGCCTTCTGACAGCCCGAAATCGGTTTCGGCCGTAACGCGCGACTTCATTGCCAAACAAAATCCCGCGTTGAACCCGATGCAGCTTATCGCCCTGCTGCCGGGCGCCAATGTCTCAGATACCGACCCGTTGGGCATGACGGGTGGCAACCTCTCCGTTCGAGGCCTGACGGAATCCCAGATGGGCTTTACCCTTGAAGGGTTCCCGATCAACGATATCGGCAATTTCGCTGTCTATCCGCAGGAAATTGTCGACGCGGAAAATTTGAAAACCGTGCGCCTCGCTCAGGGCTCTGCTGACCTCGACAGCCCCCATATCAGTGCCTCGGGCGGTGTGGTCGACATGTACATGATCGACCCGAAGAACAAGATGGGCGGCATGGTCGATGTGACCTATGGCTCGTTCAATGCCACACGCGGCTTTCTGCGTTTTGATACCGGCAAGATCGGCAACACCAATCTGCGCTCTTATTTCTCCTACTCTCAGGGGCGTCAGGATCATTGGCGTGGCCCTGGCTGGGACAACAAGAAGCATGGCGAGATGAAGATCGTGAATGACTGGGGCGACGGAAACCGGGTCTCCCTGGCTGTGGTGGGCAATAACATCCAGAACAATGCCTATCCCAATGTCACCAAGGCGAGCTGGGACAAGTGGGGCACGGGCTTTACCAACCCGGTGGGTGGCAGCGGCCTCGGCCCGTCCGACCCGCCAAACACGGTCTATGAGGCCAATTACTACACCCCGGCAAAGGCTGGCTCGTCCAATTACTACAAGACCCGCCCGAACCCCTTCACCAATATCTACGCCTCCATGCCCTCGACTTTCCGTCTGAACGATCACCTCGTTCTGACCGAGACGCCCTATTTCTGGTATGGCTATGGTAATGGTGGCGGCGCCCAATACATGGATATGTCGAAATTCGTTTATGGCAGGCAGACATTGGCTGGCTCGGTCAATGGCGTCGGCAAGGGGATGCAGGTTCTTTATAATCCCTCGCTTACCGAAACCTATCGTCCGGGTGCCACCACCAAACTGACCCTGACCACTGGCATCAACCGCCTGATGATTGGCTACTGGTTTGAATACGCCAAGCAGCGTCAGACGGCTCCCTACAGCTTTGTCGGCGCCGATGGCACGCCGCTCAGCCAGTGGGGTGACGAAAACAATGTCGTGCTGAGCAACGGCGCGAAGGCTCAATATCGTAATACGCTGACGCAGACGCAGGTGCACACGCCGTTCATCGGCGATAGCTTGTCGCTGCTGCGTAGCAAACTCACGATTGATGCCGGTCTCAAATACTCCATCGTCAAGCGCTCGGGGACGAATTACCTGCCGGATGTACGCAATAAGTACGTCACGACAGACTATAATCAGGCGCTTCCGACAGCGGCAATCCGGTACAAGATCGACCGGCACAACCAGGTTTTTGTTTCGGTCTCCACCAATTTCCGCATGCCCCAGAATTACGCGCTCTACGATGCAGGGAGCTTCAATCAGAAGACGGGCCTGTATTCGACCCTGGCCAACCCGGACCAGAAAGCGGAAATCTCGATCTCCGAGGAGGCGGGCTGGCGCTATCAGGATGATATCATTTCGTCCTCGATCACCTACTTCCATTACAACTTCACGAATCGCCTCTATACACAGTCCATCCAGGACCCCGCCTCAGGCGCGTTTTACTCGACCAATATCAATGCAGGCGGTATGCATTCGGACGGCTTCGATGCAGAAATCGGCACACGGCCGATGCATAACATCCGCCCTTACCTGTCGGTTGAATATCTGCATGCCGTCACCGACAGCAATGTGCCTGCCGGTTCGGGAACGGGCGCCGATTACGTACGCAGCGCGGGCAAAAAGGCACCGCAGGCGCCGGCATGGCAGGTCGGGTTCGGGCTCGATTACGACGATGGCACCCGCTTTGCGAATTTCAATCTCAAATATGTCGGACGCCAATACGCGACATTCATGAATGATCAGAGCATCCCGGGTTATGTCCGCATGAATATCGGCCTCGGCTACCGCCTGCCGAAAGTCAGCATCTTCAAAAGCCCGGTTCTGCGTCTCAACCTGCAGAATATCAGCGACAACCGTTACCTGAACTGGATCCAGTCGCCTCAGGCCAATGCCAACCCGACCACGGGTGTCTTTGGCAAGACGATTGCGGGGTCGACGCCGACTTACAAGATCGCCTCGCCTTTCGCCGCACTGGCAACGCTATCCAGCGAATTCTGAAACCATCATGCGGCGTGCTTTTTGGGCACGCCGCCCCGTGTACTATATCACTACGCAGGCTGTAGCAGGATCGTTTGAGACGCAGACGGCTTCCCTAAAGTAGATTTTTTCAGATATTTATGCTATCTGGACCTGATACTGCCAGTATCTGGACACCCAGAATCTGACCAGCACAGCTCATCACTGACGAGCATCGGGCCTGAACCCGAAATATAGCCCAATTACTTTCATCGCTTCTCTGTCGCGCTATCCTCAACCGCGCGCGAGACGCCCTTTCCCGCATGGCTGCGCCTATAAGGCCGCGGCAACCGGGATGAACCCGCAACAAGCCTGATCATGCCCCAAATCACCAGGTGTCGAGCCGTACGAGGCTCTGCGCCGGCATGACCGCTGTTTTGTATAATTCCTCCAGGAGTACATTCATGACGTGGCGTCCTAGCGCCAATATCCTGCGTCCCGTAAGGGAGCCTGCAGGTCAGGGCTGCTATCCAAAATCTCACCCGGAACTCGTCTGGCCACCCTCGGCCCTCAATGGCGGGGGAGACTACAGTATTGATTTCGATGCTCTTCTGGCCCCGGGAGAGTTCATCTCCTCCTTCCGCTTCGATGCAGGGACCGCCGCAAAACAGGCGTGGACAAGCCTGTTTGGAACAATCGCGACGGCCTGGCTGCAATGGACCGAGCCGGGCCTGCAAACTGTGACGGTATGCGCCCTAACCAGCCTCGGTGCGAGCCTGCAGGTGGAGGCCAAGATATGCATCGGCACCCGCCCTTCTCTTTTCCCGGCGAGTGCGCCTCCGTCCCCCGGCGCACAGCTCCCTGTCGTAACCGATAACACGATGGATGCCTGGCTGAGGGCTCTCCCTACCGAGCCCGATACTGACGCTGGAGGATGGTTCAACAACGCAGGTATTCCCACACGCATAGGAGACCCGGCATGACACGCAAGATCAATGAAACCGCGCGCGGCGCTCTTGCCCTGACTTCCCTATTATGGGGCGAAGCATGCTTTGCGGCGCCTCCTTTCATCGCGCCGAATGGCCTGTCCCCCGACACCGCCATTGGCACGGAACGACTGGCTGATGGCACACCCGCCGTAACGCTCAGAACGATGAACAATGCGATTGCCCAGAATCAGAAGGCTCTGGACAGCCTGGCTCTGCAATCTGTCAGCAAGACCGATCTGGGCGTGGCACTCTCGCCCTATCTCACTGTGTCGCAGGCCGCCTCAAATTATGCATCGTCCTCCGCCATTGCTGAGGCGGTGAAGACCGAGAGCGACCGGGCAAGCGTCGCCGAACAGGCTTTGGGCAATCGCATTTCGGACATGCAGGCGAAGTCGGTCAGCGCCGAAAGCCTGTCCGGCGTCCTGTCTGGATATCTGATAACGAAAGATGCTGACTCACGCTACGCGACGGCCACCGCGCTATCCTCAGCCGTCGCGGGTGAACAGGCACGTGCAACCCAGGTTGAAAACAGCCAAGCCGATCAGATCACCGCGCTTCAAGGGTCGAGCGTGAGCAAGTCGAGCCTCTCGAACACCTTGAGCGCGTATCTCACGACCGATTCCGCCTCGCACAGCTACGCAACGCCTGCTTCTGTCTCAGCTGCGATCGCCCCAAAACTCGATAAGGACGAAGCGGCCCGCACCTATCTGCCCGTCATTGGGGGGAGTGTAAGCGGCGCCATCAAGGGCGGCTACTATCTCCCGACATGCTACACGCAGGCCGAACTTCGAGCACTCCCTACCCCTTCGGGCATGGCGCTGGCCTGCTACTGGGATGCCAACAATCAGAACAAGGGTAATCTTGCCGTATATGCTCTGGGTGCATGGCGATGGGTTGGGTTGGGGTCTCCAATCTGATTACGATGGCCGCAAACCGCCTGGTTGAGCCTCTCAGTCACAGAGCGTGTCCGTTCCGTCGCTCCCCGGCTCTCAATTCGTACGCCTCTTATTCGCTTCAACGAAAGCTGAGCCTTGCGGAACGAGCGGCCTGCCCTCAACAGTGGATGCTTCCTTATGAATGAGGCCTATCAACCCCAACCATGGTGGGCTGCCGTCGTTGGGGGTATTCTTTTCACAATAAGATGGCTTATCGGGTTTGGGGCCTCCAACGCTCGCAGCACCATCGCTTCTCAACGCGAAGATCTTGCTCGCCTGAACGCCCGCGTGGACAAGCTCGAACAACGCGAAGAGGAAAACCTCCACCTGATTGAAGAACTGCGCCAGCAGAACTCTCTACTGCGCGAACTACTCTGGCGCTCAGGTATCGCTGTGCCGCAGACCTGAAACTGACGGATCGTCGCAGCCATTATTGGCAAGGTCTGTGACCTGATCATGCGTCCCTTGAGAACTCGATTATGGATCTCACGGCCATCAAGACGCTCGTTGCCGCCTTCAAGGGCACGAGCAGCGGGGCAGCACAAACCGAGTGACAGCTGACCTCATTGCCAGGGCCGTAGCGTTCATTGTCGCGGCCCAAGATGCCTTAGTTTGGTCGCCAACTGCGCTGGAAAGAACGTTGCGTCTGTCAGCACATCCTAGGCGGACAAGGCGCAGACCGATGCAATGGCGCAAAAGCGCAATCCATGGCCTACGCTCGGGCCGACAAGCCAGCAACCGAAGATGCCGTGTTGCAGCGGCTCGGGAATAGCAGGGCATGAGATGGATCGTTCTTGAGCCCTGCTCGTGTTCTCTGCCTGCTCGTCTGTGCAGTACGTGCCCTGCCCAACCCTCGTAACCCATAGCAGGCAGGCCCGAAGCCGCAAACGGTGCGCTGGATCGGCGACTATATCGCGCTGCGGGGCCAGGTGAGGGCTTGTCAGCGCTGACTGCGGTTACGCGCACTTTCGGCCCGCATATTATATATGTAGTCGAGGACGGATGGCATAGAAGCTACGCCCCCAATATTCATCTTGATAGTTTTGTCATAATCATCATTATAAAGAAAGAAAGCTATCGAGTCTATTCGATAGTCTTTGCGGTGTTCCAAAAACTGAAAAGCGCGTTGTACCTCTTCCATGACTCTCTTTTCGATCAGTTTTTGGGGTTGCTCCTGCTCTCGGTTCTGATGTGAGTCGAATTCCATTACCCCGTTGTTACTAGACTCCGATATCAGCATAGTGCGAGCTGAGGGAGCAACCGAAGATATCTGCGCGTTTAGCATGGTCATAAGCGTTCCAACGCGGCACTGATAGAGCTCAGTGAGCAATCTCTGATCGTTATCGAGGTCTTTTTTCGTAACGCTCATAGGGCCATCACGGAAAAAAGACAATTTTCTCCTTAAATCGGACATCTTCATACCGGAAAATGCCTGACAACTATCGATGATTTTCTTCTTTACGAAGAAATCCAAGATATTATCATATGACGAATCCAACAGAAATGTGGATAGATAACTATCGAACGTGTATATATCAAAGCCTTTAGGTATTCCTCCATCAATATAACTATTCCCAGACTGATCGTATGTAGTCAAGCGTACTTTTTCTATATTTTTTCTATCACTATTATTGAGAGATTTTGCATAGCTATCAATATTTTTTGTATATTCTGAAAATGATTTACTCATGATATGAGCAAATTTCCTATCGAACATACCGTTAGAGAAATTTATACCAATCTTTATATTCCTCAAATTAGCTTTTATGAGGAAATCCTTCGTTAATAATGCTTCTTTTTCGAGATCGTCTTTTTTTATACCGTTTAGATAAGGCTCATCCGCCATAAATATTGCAGATATGCAATCTTCATATCTCTTCATAACGTCTATTATAGACGCTAGTTTTTTGTCTATTTCGGGGGAAAACGAACGAAGCTTAGTTGGTGATGCTGGCGGAAATCCCTTTCGCACATTCCCGCCACTCTCAGGATCGTTATAATAAGTTGATATTTCGCTTTTTGGCTTTTGCACAGCGATGAAGGGCCCGAGATCTAGATAAACCTTGAGATTTTCCTGACGGACACGAGCAAGTTTAGCATCGAGATCGGCTGCACTATAAACGTTTACGATAACAAAATCGATCTTGTTTGCGTAACCTGTGTCCACGCCAGATGGCGAGAAAAAACCAATTTTCGGCGCGTTTGTAGCAGCATGGAGCGGTACCGCATTGCTCAGAGCTAAAAGTATGCCTGAGGCGGCCAAAACCTTAATGCGTGAACAAAGCATGCGTGCATCCAACTAAAAGTGTGCTGCGTTCGGATGTCGCAGCGGTTGCGCTAATTGATTTCGGCCGCGGTCGTCCGAACTCTCCCTGCCAAGATAATTGAAGAAGAATATGTCTACAACGCATCGTAACTCTACGCTCGCAAGGGCCAACACCTCGATGAGTCTATCTGCCGCATCACAGGCCATACTCATCATATCGCTTTAGCGCTTAAGCAGCGGCCGGGTCCTAATCCGGGTTCAGCCATTTGGAATAGATCCTGCCGTGGTCAGATATCTCTGCTGCCCCCCTGCTCGTTAGTCTAGACTCGCGCATATGGGCCTCAAGTCAGCCTAGTATCTGCTCCTTCTTCGACAAGAGCGGATGTCCATTCGGTCGTAATCTAATTTAAATAAAGACACTCGATATTGTATCTATTATTAGATACATTAAAGTTTCTTTCGCAAATATTACCATAATTATTTTTTACTTCAAATAAACTTCGTTTTTTTACATTACGGCATATGAGTATACTCCTATATTATACATAATATGGCCGAATTTATTTTTATTTGCATTGGATTATAAACCACAATTTTTAACTGGTGATTTCTGGCACCATCGTGTCGCCGCCGTGCAACAGAGTAATCCGGCGCCTTATGCCCGGGCACTTTCAGTCCCGATGCGGCCACATGTTTGAGCGTTTCAGATGCTTGGTGAGCTTCTGCGCCAGTGCGTCCATCTCCACCCCGGTCGTCTTCGGGTTCACGCGCCTCGGCTTGCCCCAGTATGCAAACAAGACCTACATACTGACGAGAAATGTCACGTCTTCTTCGGAGGATATGTCCAAATCTGCCATAGTTTAAAACACAACGCGAGCGTATACCGAAGTCAATCAAGACCACTATACAGGCAAAGAGCGGCCCCAAAGCCACCCCTGCCTATCAACACAACGAAGAAATAATCGGCAGTAAATTGGTTTAGACCGGAACAATGCCAGTGTACGCACCCACTATCTTCAAAAAACGGCAGTTTTCTCGGGGTGAGGATGGTGGGTGCGACAGGGATTGAACCTGTGACCCCTGCCGTGTGAAGGCAGTGCTCTACCGCTGAGCTACGCACCCATCCTGCGGTGCCGCGTCTCTAGCAAAGGCCCGATGACGCGGCAAGGCGGAAAATGCAAAAAAAATCAGAACCCGAACATATGGTCGAGCGAGAACCCTGCTGAAGCGTTGCGCTGGCCATGATAGCCGAACAGACGGCAACTCAGATCACGGATCAGCACATAGCCGCCAATCCCTGCCTCGGCCAGCTTTTCAGCGCCAAAGATCTCATGCGGCCAAACCATGTACGAACCCGATGGATTGATGCTGATCCTGCGGCGCTCCAGCTCGACACCATCGTTTGAGTAGAGATGCAGAAGCGTCTCTGAGGGCGCTGTCCCCTCCACCGAGGCCGGATGGATCAGGCAAGAGAAGCTTTCATGGCCCTCCTGACCGAGCTTGAGGAAAAGGCGTGTCGTGAGACCCGGCGGCGGACCGGCGTAGGATTGCGGCTCGCTACGCCACGTCATCAGCGTATTGAAAATATGCCCGCCGAAGCTGGTCTCGGCCGCGTGACCATTCTCGCGGTTCTCGTAGCGCATCAGGGCATGCATCCAGCCATCCCCCTCGCCACCGTCGCGGAAATCATACACGAGGTCGGCATGGCCAGCGCAGTCAGTCAGCTCATGCAGGGCAATTGCTGTCTCATGATTGCGCGGCAGATTACCCAGAAACTTTTGAGTGATGAGTGTCCCTTCATCATCGAAAACATCGAGACGCAGCGGAAGGCTGGTGATCTTTTCCGACATCGGGTTCGGCTGCATCACGCTGGTGAAGCGCTTGGGGTCGAGAATGGGGAAAGGCAACACAAACCCACGGCCCATCGAAGGCGGCAGCTTGCGCAACGCTGGTTCAGGTGCGAGGTCACGACGCTCCACGTTCAGATGGGCAATACGGGTCAGGGCCCCTTCGGTGATCTCGTAGCGTGGCCGTACGATGTGATTCCCCGAACGCAACTCAAGCTGGGCCGGCCAGGCGATATCCTTCACAAGCGCGCCCACATCGAGCGCATAGGTAGAGAATGGGCCAACCTCGACCGCAACCGGGAAAGACGTCTCCTCGCCCATCTGGTTGAGTGTAATGGCACCCGCCGGAATAGGCGTTGCGTGGCTGTTCTGGATCCAGAGGACCAGCGTCTCACCGGGCCGCGGTGCCGGCAGCGTCGCGAAACGCGGTGATGGCCAGGCATTGGCGTCATGGGTGACCGAGAGGCTGGGCTCACCATTCTTGCCGTAAGTGTCGAGCGCATATTTCACGACATCATGTCCGCGGGCGCCAAGCACATGAACAAAAAGCTGACCGCAGAACGCCGGCAGATCGAAACGTGAACGCACCACGGCACTGTCCACAACGATACCGGCTGGTGCGTCAGGAATTTCCTCTTCCCATTCAGCCAGGATTTCGCCCTTGTCGTCATAAAGGCGGAACCAGTAACGCACATCGGTTGCGTCGTAATTGCACCAGTAATTCGCCGTGACGAGCCGGGTGCTGAAGCGCTCATCATCACGGAAGAACGCAAAGTTTGTCGCGAAATTGTGCTTATCGAGATAATTGCGCGGATTGCTCAGCATCGCGTCCGGCAATTTTGCAGGCTCCAGCGAGAAAATCTGCTGATCGGCATGGGTGACGCGCGCGAGGCGCGACACCATCTTTTCATGCTCGAAGGAGAGAGCGAGCACCTGCCTGGCGTCCGAGGAAGAGAGGTCCGTCAGGGCCAGCTTCTCGCCGCCCAGCCCATCATCCTTGCCCACCTGCTCGCTGTCGTGCGTGTAGACACCGCAGGAAGGCGTGAGTCCGGGGTACAGAGCGACCAGCGTACGCAGCACATTGCCCGGGTCATAAACCGCAAAGCCACCTCCAGCCGCCAGTGTCGCTTCCAGTCGCCTCAGAGCCTCGCTCGCCAAGGGATGCGCAAGCGCCTTGTAGAGGATGTTTCCGCCGCCCTGAGCGTCGAAGGTGATGATATCGAGCATGGTCGTCCTGTACCCGTTTTCTTTATTACGGACCCCGCCACTCCTTGTTCAGAGAGCGAGACGCCGACGCATTTCATCGGCCGCTCTGCCGGTATCGTCAAGCGGCGTTATAGCCCACGGCTCCCACGCCCCCGTGAACGGACGGACGCGCCCGGCCTCGGCCAGCGTCTCGACAAAGGTCCGGATACGCCTTGAACGCCCCGGCAGATCAATGATCAAGACCGGTGCTGTCGTGGCGGCGGCCTCCGAGATCATCGACACGCTGTCCGTCGTCACGGCAATCATATCGGCGCAGGCAAGCATACCGAGATAGGGATTAGCGCCCTGCCCGTCCCATATCATGGCGCGTGACGGATCCAGCGCCTCGCGCAAAAACGCCAAAGCTGCCGGATCGGTTCGGCGTGAGGGTGTAAGGGCAATCGTTACATCCTGCGTCCGGGCGATCCCGGCAAGCTGTGCACCAAGTGTTGCAGCTTCATTGACGCCAAAACTGAACCGGCCATTCGCGCCGCCAATCAGAACGGACAAGAGGGCCTTTTTGCCTGTTCGCAGCCTGCTTTCCCACAGGGTCCGGGCTTCGGACAGCTTGGCAGGGGTCACGCCATGCAGGGCGGTTCGGGCCGCCACGACATTGGGTCCGGCCATGCGATCATGAACATTGGCCACAATCAGGTCGAAGCGAGCCGCATCCATGCGGGGGTTCTGTATCTGCACCAGCGGCAGGCCGGTGCGCTTTTTCAGCGCTGCCCCGACTGCCCCGCCTGTCCCGCCAACGCTGACAAGCAGGCGGGTGTCGCCCGGCAGCACAATCGGTGCCGTAGCACGCAGCGGATCGGGGCAGAATCTCGTGGGGATACGGCGCCAGACTCCCCCGATCCGCACAGGATGAAAATGCCATTCCAGCCCCGCACGCTCGACAAGACCGCTTGCCTGGGCGCGCATTCCGGCAAAATCTTCAGCAATGATGGCTACACTCATAACTCGGTAATTCCTCTACCGGCAGAACTTTGGCAAGAAGCACCCATGAGTGATGTTCAAGATCCTGCCGCCTTTCCATTCGACCCGCTGGTCAGCGCGGGCCTCAAGCAAGTGGGCATAGAGAAACCCAATGAGGTGCAGACCCGTGTCTGGCCCGAGCTGAATGACAGACGCGATGTGCTTCTTGTGGCACAGACCGGCTCTGGAAAGACCGCGGCTTATGCGGCGCCCGCCTTCCAGCGCCTTCTGTCGCTCTGCGCGGAACGGCAACCCGGCGCACCCCGTGTACTGATTCTGGCCCCGACCCGTGAGCTCGTGACCCAGATCGCGGGTGTATGCCGCCAGATCGGCAGACGCCTGCCCTTTCGCACGCGTCTGCTCTGCGGCGGCCTCCCCAAGGACGCGCAGATCGAGGCGCTGGCAGAGGGCGTGGATATTGCGGTTGCCACCCCTGGCCGCCTGATCGACCTTCTCGCCAGCGGCGCCTGCAGGCTCGATCTTGTCAGCATGCTGATCGTGGATGAGGTGGACCAGATGCTCGACGAGGATTTCCTCGCGGCAATGGATGATATCATCCTGCATCTGCCGCAGGAACGTCAGGCCATGCTGTGCTCTGCCACGCTGCCACCCACGGGTCGCGCCCTGGCCAGTCGCCTGCTTCACAAACCCGTCACGCTTGAATTCGAGAGCCAGACCGTCACGCCGCGTCGTATCAAGCAGCGCGCCATGTTTGTTGAGGCCGAGGAAAAGCTGGCCACCCTCACCCGCCTGTGTACCGAAACCGAGGGACGCCAGATCGTGTTCCTGCGCACAAAGGCTTCGGTGGACCAGATTGGAAAGCACCTCCGCAAGGCAGGTCTGCCCGTCACAACGCTGCATGGCGATCTGGCACAGGGCGCACGCCAGAAGGCGGTGGAGGCCCTGCGCAGCGGGCGCTCCATGATTCTGCTTACAACGGACGTCGCAGCGCGAGGGCTCGACATCGATGATGTGGCGCTCGTCCTCAATTACGATCTGCCCGAGAAGGCCGAAACCTATGTGCACCGCATTGGCCGCACGGCGCGGGCAGGCAAGCGCGGCGCGGCGCTGTCCTTTTGCACGCGTGATGAGCGGCTTTTGCTGAGAGCGATCGAAAAGGAGATCGGCTACCGTATCAGCATCGTTTCCTGAGTTACACGGCCTTGAGGTTTTCGACAGGCAGGGTCTAAACTCTCCCGATGACCGCTCCCAAGGCCCAGACGATGGACATCATTGCGATTCTGGAAAAGCTTGTCTCGTTCGATACGACAAGCCGTCATGCCAATGCGCCCCTCATCGACTGGATTACTGCGCTGCTCGATGAGCAGGATGTGCCCTATACGCGCAATCGTGGGCCAGAAGACGGCAAATGGAACCTGCATGCCATTATCGGCCCGGAAGCGCCCGGTGGTCTGGCCTTGTCTGGCCATGTCGATTGTGTGCCCGTCGAGGGACAGGACTGGTCTCGTGATCCTTTCAGCCTCACCCGGCAGGACGGGAGGCTCTACGCGCGCGGCGCCACCGACATGAAGGGGTTTGTGGCCGCCATGCTGGCTGCCATACCCCGGATCCGAAGCCTGTCCCTGCGCAAGCCTGTCCATCTCTTCTTCACTTTCGACGAGGAAATCACCTGCAACGGTGCCCGCTATCTGATCGAGGATGTCATCTCACGCGGCCTGATGCCCGATCTGTGCGTGATTGGTGAGCCGACCATGCTCGCACCGATCATCGCCCATAAAGGGCGATTCACGGTGCGCGTCGATATTCGGGGCCGCCCTGCCCATTCCTCCCAGCCTGCGCTAGGCGTCAACGCGCTTCACGCCATGGGGCGTGCCATCGCAGCACTTGCGGATATGAGCGACGCTTTTGAACGCGATGGCCCCCATGTCAGCGGTTTCCTGCCCGATCACACGACCATGCAGGTCGGGCTCGCCAGTGGTGGCAGCATTCTGAATATCGTGCCCGAACAAGCCAGTTTCGAGCTCGAATGGCGTGCCGTACCGGGTGACGACAACGCCGCAATCTTCCAGTCCATTACGGAGCGTCTTGCGCCAATCGACGCAGCCCTACGCGAGGCCGATCCATCTTGCGGGCTGACATTGACGCCCCTTGTCGACCTCCCGCCCCTGAACCTCTCACCCACATCGCCCCTCGTCTCGCTTTTGCAGCAGATTACGGGGCGCAACAGTGCAGGTTATGTCTCTTACGGGACGGAAGCCGGTATCTACCAACAGGCCGGGCTCGAGACGATCGTGTGTGGCCCCGGTGATATCGCCCAGGCGCACAAACCCGATGAATGGATCACAATCGACCAGCTGGCGCGATGTGAAACCATGATCGACCGCCTTGTCAGACAGGTCTGTCTTGCCGCATGAGTTGCGGGGCATCACCGCGTGATCATCACCCTGTCCGCAGGCGGCGGCAGCGCCTCCTGCCCAGCCTGGCGCTGCCGCGTCGCCTTCCGGAATTCCCAATCCTGATCGACCCACCCGATCTCTCACCGTGGCGGGCCGGCAATAACGGGATAGCCGGTGTCATCGAGCGCGAGAGCCCCGTGCCGGGGCCGGAAATCGCGGTGATTTCCCTCATTCACGGCAATGAGTTCGCTGGCGCCGCAGCTGCCGATCGTCTGCTCAGGGAGGATATCAGGCCCCTTTGCGGCACGTTGCGCATCGTATTTGCCAATATGACCGCCTTCGAGCGCTTCGACCCCGCAAACCCGACGGCTTCGCGCTTCATCAGTGAGGACCTCAACCGTGTCTGGTCCAACGAGAGGCTGAACCAGAAGCCCGGTTCGATTGAAATGGAGCGGGCACAGGAGTTGCTGCCCGTCATCCAGCGCAGCGACATGCTGCTCGATCTCCATTCCATGTTGTGGGACTCGTCACCTCTCTTCATCTCGCCGCAGACAGAGCGCTCCATCACACTGGCGGGTCTCCTCTCGTCGCAAGCCGATACGCCCTTCCTGACCTTGACCGATCTGGGGCATGTGGGAGGCGCAAGGCTGATCGAGCAGGAGCGTTTCATGGCTCCCGGCGGCACGGGGCGTAGCGTGCTGCTTGAGGCAGGCCAGCACTGGCGACCGGAAACGGTCGAGACTAGCGCACGCGTCATTCGTCACTTCGTCGAAAATGCAGGGTTTGTACATTGGGGCAGCCGGGGCGAGCCTGTCACCGCCTCACGTCAGGCAATGGTGACCGACAATGTCGTCGCCAGAAGCGCCAGTTTCGGGTTTACCGAGAGTTATCTTGGTGGCCAGGTAATCGAAAAGGCGGGCACGGTTATCGCGTTGGACGGTGATGACGAAATTTGTACGCCGTACGACCAATGCGTCCTCATCATGCCTAATCTGTGTGTGCGCAGAGGGCAACTCGCGGTGAGGCTCGCGCGCAGGCTATAGACCCGATCCGGTCGGGACAGCCAGACAGCACCCTTGACGCATTCAAGGCGAAACTCTGTCAAACGATCCGCCATGATCGCCCCACGCGGACAAGAAAAAGGGGGCTCATCGCCCCCCTCCCTCTTCTATCCTCAGGCGCCGGGGTAGGCGACATCATAGATGGGGAAGCGACGGCAGAGCGCCTTCACCTCGTCATGAACACGCTGCTCGACACTGTCCTGCTCTGCCGTTCCGTAGGCACTCAGCACTTCATCGATCATACGAGCGATCGTGCGGAATTCCTCGACGCCAAAACCGCGTGACGTCGCGGCCGGGCTACCCAGGCGGATACCGGAGGTCACAAACGGCTTTTCAGGGTCAAACGGGATAGCATTCTTGTTAGCCGTGATCCCGGCGCGCTCGAGAGCCGCCTCGGCAATCTTGCCCGTTACCTTCTTGGGACGCAGATCGACCAGAACGAGATGGCAATCCGTACCACCGGTTACGATGTCGAAGCCGCGCGCCACAAGCTCCTCGGCCAATACGCGGGCGTTCTCGGCCACAGCCCCCTGATACGTCTTGAACGCCTCGCTCTGGGCCTCGCCGAAGGCCACAGCCTTGCCAGCGATGACATGCATGAGCGGACCGCCCTGCAGGCCCGGGAATACGGCAGAATTGACCTTCTTGGCGATGTCCGGATCATTCGTAAGCACAATGCCACCGCGCGGGCCGCGCAGCGTCTTGTGTGTGGTGCTGGTCACGATATGCGCATGGGGCACGGGGCTCGGGAAAAGGCCCGCTGCGACGAGACCGGCGAAATGCGCCATGTCCACCATCAGATAGGCGCCCACCTCGTCTGCAATGCGACGGAAACGTGCAAAATCGATATGCCGGGGATAAGCCGAGCCACCTGCGACAATGATCGTCGGCTTGTGCTCACGTGCGAGGCGCTCCATTTCCTCATAGTCGAGGGTTCCGTCCTCGGCACGGACACCGTACTGCACCGCGTTGAACCACTTCCCCGAATAGTTCGGCGCAGCACCATGCGTCAGGTGTCCACCAGCGGCGAGGCTCATGCCCAGCACGGTGTCACCCGGCTTGCCCAACGCCATGAACGCGGCCTGATTGGCGTTTGCGCCAGAATGGGGCTGCACGTTGGCAAACTCGACGCCAAACAGCGCCTTGATACGCTCGATCGCGAGATTTTCCACGCGGTCGACATCGACGCACCCGCCATAATAGCGCTTGCCCGGCAGTCCCTCGGCATATTTGTTGGTCAGGACCGAGCCCTGCGCCTCAAGAACGGCAAAAGAGGTGATGTTCTCGGATGCGATCAGTTCAATGCCATCCTGCTGACGGATCAGTTCGGCGTTGATGATTTCCGCCACCTCGGGGTCTGCTTCATTCAGACCGCGATGATAGAAATCGTGCTGGGGGGACATGTTCTCGCGAGTAGTCATTCTTTTCTCTCCCGGAGGGGGCGCACAGACGCGGAAAATGGCGTATCACGATGGGCAATATCCCAGATTTCCCCCCGCCGCCAACCCGTTTAGCGCGGGAGAGTTGTTTTAGAGGAAGACTGAATGGCCCAGCCCCTCGCCGCCCTGTGGCGGCGCAAACCGATTGACGTGGCAAGCGACGAAAAAGGCGAACACGGCCTGCACCGCGTTATCGGACCGTTTTCACTGATTGCCCTTGGGGTGGGCACAACCGTCGGGGCTGGCCTGTTTTCACTGACAGGCATTGCTGCGGCCCAGAATGCGGGACCCGCGGTCATACTTGCGTTCGTGGTGGCCGCCATTGCCTGCGGATTTGCTGCCTTCTGTTATGCCGAACTGGCCAGCATGATCCCCTCTGCAGGCTCGGCCTATTCCTACAGCTATGCGGTGCTTGGCGAGCTGGTTGCCTGGGTGATCGGCTGGGACCTTGTGCTGGAATACACCGTCGGGGCAGCAGCCGTTGCCTCGAGCTGGTCCAGCTATCTGGCCTCGATTCTGGGCCAGTGGAACCTGCATCCGGACCCGCGCTGGATGGCATCCCCCATGAGCATGGTGAAGCTGCCCGATGGCAGCATGGCCCATGGCTGGGTCAACCTTCCCGCCATGGCCGCGATTGTCTTCATCGTCATGCTTCTGCTGCGCGGCATTTCCGAGTCCACCCGCATCAATGCCGTGGTCGTGGTGCTCAAGCTCGGGGTGGTCGGCGCCTTCATCATATTCTGCTCGCCCTTCATCAAACCCGAGCATTTCACCCCTTTCATTCCCCCTAACACGGGCGAGTTCGGCCATTTTGGCGTTTCAGGCATCATGCGGGCTGCTGGCATGATCTTCTTCGCCTATCTGGGCTTCGACATCATCGCTACGACGGCGCAGGAAGCGCGCAATCCCGAGCGGACCATGCCTGTTGGCATATTGGGCAGCCTGCTCATTTGCACCATCATCTATATCGCTTTCGCTTTCGTGCTGACCGGTGTGGTTGATTATCGCCAGCTCGAGGGCGATGGGAGCCCTGTGGCAACGGCCATCGATATCACCCATCTGTTCTGGCTGCAGGGCGCGCTCAAGTTCAGCATCCTGTTTGGCTATATATCGGTTCTGATGGGGCTCATGATGGGTCAGGTGCGCGTGTTCTACGCCATGTCTCATGACGGCCTGCTACCGGCGATATTCGGCCGCCTCAGCCCACGCACGCGGGCACCAGCCGTGTCTCACCTGATCTTCCTCGTGGTGACCTGCCTGCTGGCGGGATTGGTCCCGATCTCGGTGCTCGGCAACATGACCTCAATCGGCACCCTGCTCGCCTTCGTGCTGGTCTGCGTGGGTGTCCTGATCCTGCGCATCCGTGAGCCAAACCGCCCCCGCGCGTTTCGCGCACCGGGCGGGCTCTTTACCCCGGTCTGCGGTATCCTGAGCTGCCTCGCGGTCATGGTGTCGCTCGATGCGCTCACCTGGCTACGCATGGTGGTCTGGCTGGTCGCCGGACTGGTTGTTTATGCGCTGTATGGTATCAAAAAGAGCAAGCTTACTGCCGAGGGAACAACGCGATGATCACCGGATCCTTTCCACTCAGCCGTCCAAGACGTAACCGCTTCGATGGTTTCACACGTCGCCTCGTGGCCGAAACGACGCTGACGATCGACAATCTCATCTGGCCGATCTTTGTTTGTGACGGCAAAGGGCAGCGCAGCAGTGTCGCCTCCATGCCCGGGGTCGAACGTGTGAGCGTGGATCTGCTTGAGGCTCATCTGGCTGAGGCCATCGGGCTCGGCATCCCTGCCGTGGCCCTCTTCCCAATCACCCCGACAGACATCCGGGATGCAACGGGCCGTGAGGCCACCAACCCGGATAACCTGATCTGCAAGGCGGCGCGTGAAATCAAGCGCCTGTATCCTGATCTCGGCCTGATCGGGGATGTCGCGCTCGACCCCTACACCGATCATGGCCATGACGGTCTCATCGAGGGCAATTACGTCGTCAACGACGCATCGGTAGAGATTCTGGCCCTCCAAGCCATCAACCAGGCCGCAGCCGGGATCGATATCATTGCCCCGTCTGACATGATGGATGGACGCATCGGCGCGATACGCACCGCTCTGGACAAGGCGGGGCACGACAACGTGCGCATCATGTCCTATGCGGCCAAATATGCTTCCGCCTTCTATGGTCCGTTCCGTGACGCTTTGGGGTCCGGGGGGCTGCTCAAAGGCGACAAGAAAACCTATCAGATGGACCCTGCCAATTCCGATGAAGCGCTGCGCGAGGTCGCGCTCGACATCCAGGAAGGCGCAGATATGGTCATGGTCAAACCCGGCATGCCCTATCTGGACATCATCCATCGGGTACGCGAAACCTTCGCCGTTCCGACGTTCGCGTATCAGGTGTCGGGTGAATACGCGATGCTGATGGCGGCTATTCAGAATGGCTGGCTGGACCGTGATCGCGCCATACTTGAAAGCCTGCTTGCGTTCAGGCGTGCCGGTTGCAATGGCGTCCTTACCTATTTCGCTGTCGAGGCTGCAAGGTTGCTCCGTAGCAGGCTGTGACGACCGCGCGCCAAAGGCGTGGCGGCAGGGCTTTCGCCGCCGGAATGGCGGCAGAGGCCCACACGCGCAAGACGCTCGCAAACGCGGGCTACGTACTTCTTGCTGAGCGATGCCGCACGCCATATGGCGAGATCGATCTCGTAGCGGCGAATGACAGTCTTGTCCTGTTCGTCGAGGTCAAGCAGCGCCGAACATTGGATGAGGCCGCCTACGCCCTGAGGCTCCCCCAACAGCGCCGTCTACTGGCCGCTGCGGAGTATCTTCTTCAGACGAAGCCGTCATGGCGACGCGAAAACACCCGGTGCGACCTCATGATATATGACATCGCTGGGAATGTGGCATGGATCGAGGATATTCTGAGGGACGGTTAGACTTGCCGTCGAGCGACCCTGTTACCCCTGCCCCGGATCTGCATAAGCCGAGATAGAAGCCTTTCAGGAGCGACTGCGGCTGCGCAGCATGAAGGTCGGGAATGATCGGCGGGAAACGCCAAGATAACGGACTGATTGGCAACTGGAGTTCAGTAGCGGGGACCGGCTCCAGTAAATGGCCTTGCCGGGAGGATAGGATGTCACCCGCGCAGGAAAGCAGTTTTGGTGGGGCACGATAACGCCCCCAGGCGATCAGCCGTGACGGCGGGCGTGATGCTTGCCGCTTACCGGTGCCTTGGCGTGATAAACCACGGTGTGGACGAGGGCGCGACGCGACGGCGCTGACACGTGGCGGGCGGCCACCTGATGAACGGCTGCGCTGTGGTGGTGGTGCGTATAGGTGGTGACGGGGCGGTGATAGACGGGAGTGGCGGTCAGGGCATCAAGCGTGAGCTTGGAGGCTTCCCAATCGGTAATCTCTCTTGCGCTGGCAGCCTGTGAGGCAAAGGAAGCCCCTGCGGCGACGATTGAAGCTGCAAGTTTGAGACCCGATAGACGCCGCATTTCTTCTTCCCCCTGAATGATTTCGGCCACGTTAGTCAGGACTGTGAAAGTACAACAAGAGGCCTTGGGAAGATTTTTTTACAAGAAAATCTGCCGTTGCAATACTGCCACAGTTTAAGACAAAACCGTGGCAGCACGCGCTATTTATGGCGCAATCAAGGCAGGATCAGGACACCTTCTTGGCGATCTGCTTTTCCTCCAGCAGAGACTCCAGTTCGCCGCTCTGGAACATGTCGGTCACGATATCGCAGCCACCGATGAACTCACCCTTGATGTAGAGCTGCGGCACCGTCGGCCACTGTGAAAAGTCCTTGATGCCCTGGCGCAGTTCCGGACTTGCAAGCACATTGGCGGTCTCGAAATCGACGCCCATATGCCCGAGGATCTGAACGACGCGCGCGGAAAAGCCGCATTGCGGGAACAGCTTGTCACCCTTCATGAAAAGCATGACAGGATTGCTGTCGATAAGCTGCTGAATCTGCTGGAAACTAGCTTCGGCCATGGATCGCTCCTGTGCGCAAGATGCGCGTTGGGTCAATAATCACCTAATTATAGACCCAACTGGTCTCGATTGTCAGGGGGTTTGTGTTTTGAGGGCCAGAGCGTGGAGCTCGGTCCCCATACGCCCGCCAAACGCGTCATAGACGAGCTTGTGCTGACGCACCCGTGGCAGCCCCGCAAAAGCGGTGCTGGTCACGGTGGCAGCATAATGGTCCCCATCACCCGCGAGATCTTGGATCTCGATCACGGCATCAGGCAGGGCGGCCCTGATGGTGCGTTCGATTTCTTCGGCGCTCATTGGCATGGCTCAGCGCTCCATCAGCTTGGGGAAGAACTCGGCATTGACCTTGCGCATACGCTCGGCCGACAGGCTCATACCGTCGGTCAGAACCAGTGAATCACCCCCTGAACGTCCGAGATGGCGCACTGGCACATGAGCCTTTTCAGCTGCATCGATCAACGCGGTGGCATGCCTGGTGGCCACCACGTAGCAGGCCTGATCCTCGCCGAAGTAATAGGCATGAAGGCTGGTGCCATGATGCGGCTTGTCAAGATGACAGCCAACGCCACTCGCCATGACCATCTCCGCCACGGTCACAAGCAATCCGCCATCGGCGATGTCGTGACAGGCCTCGATGCGCCCTTCCCCGATCATCTTGCGCACGAAGTCACCGTTGCGACGCTCGGCGTGAAGATCGATGATCGGCGGGGCACCATCTTCGCGATGGCATATTTCACGCAGCCAGAGCGACTGGCCGAGCTCACCACGGATCTCACCAATCAGCACAAGCTCGCACTGCTCAGGCATGCCAAGACCAATCGCCTTGGTCACATCGTCGATCACACCAATTGCGCCGATGGCCGGCGTCGGCAGGATCGGCTGGCTCAGACCGCTGGGATGGCTCGTCTGGTTGTACAGCGAGACATTGCCACTCACGACCGGGAAATCCAGCGCACGGCAGGCCTCACCCATGCCTTTGATGGCATCGGCGAACTGACCCATGATCTCCGGCTTTTCGGGATTGCCGAAATTCAGGTTATCGGTCACGGCCAGCGGCAGCGCACCCGTTGCCGTGATATTGCGCCAGGCTTCTGCAACCGCCTGAGCCCCACCCGCATGCGGGTCAGCCTGACAATAGCGCGGCGTACAATCCGTGGTCATGGCAAGACCGCGCTTCGTGCCTTCGACACGAACGATGGCAGCATCGGCCGCACCGGGGCGACGGGCCGTCTGGCCACCCACGCCGCTGTCGTACTGGTTCCAGACCCAGGCGCGCGATGCGAGATCCGGGCAGGCCAGAAGAGTCAGCAGGGCATGCTCGACACCCGCAGGATCGGCCACTGTGCCCAGACGCGCCGGCTTTTCCGCATGCGTCATGGGACGATCGTAGAGCGGTGCCTCATCAGCCAGTGGCGCAAGCGGAATATCCGCCTCCGTCTTGCCGAGATGCTTGACCGTGATATGCGCCGTATCGGTCAGCACGCCGACGATGGCAAAATCGAGGTCCCACTTCTCGAAAATGGCGCGGGCCACGTCGGTGCGTTCGGGTTTGAGCACCATGAGCATACGCTCCTGGCTCTCCGACAGCATCATTTCATAGGCCGTCATGCCGGTTTCGCGCTGCGGCACCTTGTCGAGGTCGAGTTCGATACCGACACCGCCCTTGCCCGCCATCTCAACGGCAGAGGATGTGAGGCCAGCCGCGCCCATATCCTGAATCGCGACGATAGCATCTGTCGCCATCAGTTCGAGACAGGCCTCGATCAGCAGCTTCTCGGTGAACGGATCACCCACCTGCACCGTCGGACGCTTGGAGGCGGCATGCTCGTCAAATTCCGCCGAGGACATGGTAGCGCCGTGGATGCCATCGCGCCCGGTCTTGGAGCCGACATAAACCACCGGATTGCCGATACCTGCCGCAGCAGACAGGAAGATCTTGTCCTGCGAGGCAATACCAACGGTCATGGCGTTGACGAGCGGATTGCCATTATAGGCCGGGTGGAAGTTGATCTCACCGCCTACCGTGGGCACACCGACACAGTTACCGTAGCCACCAATGCCACGCACCACGCCATCAATCACGCGTTGCGTCACAGGAAGCGACGGGTCACCAAAGCGAAGTGCGTTCAGATTGGCAACGGGGCGCGCGCCCATCGTGAACACATCGCGCAGGATGCCACCCACGCCAGTCGCCGCGCCCTGATAGGGCTCGATGAACGAAGGATGGTTGTGGCTCTCCATCTTGAAGACAGCGGCAAGACCGTCTCCAATATCCACAACGCCGGCATTTTCGCCGGGGCCATGAATGACCCAGGGGGCCTTGGTGGGCAGGGTCTTGAGATGCACCCGCGATGATTTGTAGGAGCAATGCTCCGACCACATGACCGAGAAGATACCGAGTTCGGTCAGGCTGGGCACCCGGCCCATGATGTCCAGAACTTTCTGGTATTCCTCGGCAGAGAGACCAAAGCGGGCGGCGAGTTCAGCGTTGACGATCATGCTCATGCGACGAGACTCTTCACCAGACCCGAGAACAGAGGCACGCCATCTGTCGCGCCAAGATCGGGATCGACCAGGTTTTCAGGGTGGGGCATCAGGCCGCAGACGCGCTTGTTGGCGCTCAGAATGCCCGCAATGGAGCGCTGGCTGCCATTGGGGTTACTGACGCGGTTCGCAGCATCGAGCGTGCCCTTGGCACAGACATAGCGGAAAGCCACGCGATCCTCGCCCTCAAGGCGATCGAGCTCGGCCTCCGAGGCCGTGTAGTTGCCGTCGCCATGAGCCAGCGGCGCACGGAAGACATCGCCCTTGGACCAGTCACGCGTGAAGGCCGTATCCTGCGTCTCGACGCGCAGAAACCCGTCCTGCGAAAGGAAACGCATCCCCGCATTACGCAGGAGCGCCCCTGGCAGAAGCTGGGCTTCGGTCAGGATCTGAAACCCGTTGCACACGCCCAGCACATACCCGCCGCGCTCGGCGAAGGCACGCACCTCGCGCAGGATCGGCGAATGGGCACCCATGGCGCCCGAACGCAGATAGTCGCCAAAGCTGAACCCGCCCGGAAGGACGATCAGGTCCAGATCGGGCAGGCTCGTATCACGATGCCAGAGCATGGTGGGCGCCTTGCCGCTGACGAGACGAAGCGCCTGCTCCATGTCGCGCTCACGGTTCGTGCCGGGGAAAACGACGATACCGGCCTTCATGGCATCCCTCCCTGGCCCGAACACGGATAAGCCTCGTGCAGTGCCGCAAAAACGGATTTACCAACCGGGTATTTCAGGACGTCCTGATGGGCCTTGAGCCAGGACAGCACCTTGCCACGCATGGCATCGGTGGTTTCGGCGTCAGGGACGCAGAAACCGACTACCGTGCCGCTATCGCCATTGCTCTTGGCGTTCAGGGCCGAAAGCGCACCTGAATCGGCCATGCCGGCAATATAGGCATCACAAACGGCCTTGCCCTGAGGCTTGGAGCAGATGGCCCCAAAGCGACCGGCCTGCATGGAGGAGAGACGATGCTCGTCAGCCTGAGCCACACCGGCCAGGCCGCCTGCTGGCAGTGCAAGAGCAACTGCCGCCAGAAGAGCCAGCTTGCGGGTCATCCAACAACCTCGACAGCGAAGTCCTCAATCACAAGGTTGGCCAGCAACTCACGAGCCATCGCCTCACCCTGGGCCAGCGCCTTTTCACGATCTTCGGTCGCGATCTCGAGTTCCATGGTCTTGCCCACGCGCACTTCGCCGACATTGGCAAAGCCCAGCACCTCAAGGGCGTGACCGATGGCCTTGCCCTGCGGATCGAGCACGCCTTCCTTCAGCATGACATTGACGCGAATTTTCATTGCATGACCTCCGGTCCTTTGAGATCGCCGTTCCCGGCCTCGGGCAGAATGCCAAGGCGGCGAGCGACTTCCTGATAAGCTTCCTCAACACGGCCCATATCCCGACGGAAACGGTCCTTGTCGAGTTTCTCACTCGTCTTGGTGTCCCACAGGCGGCAGTTATCGGGAGAAATTTCGTCGGCGAGCACAATACGCATCTCGTCGTTTTCCCACAGGCGACCGAATTCGAGCTTGAAATCGACAAGCTGGATGCCGATGCCCTGGAACATGCCGGTGAGAAAATCATTGGTGCGCAGCGCGTAGGCATTGATCTCATCGAGATCCTGCGCATTGGCCCAGCCGAAAGCTGTGACATGCTCTTCAGACACCATCGGGTCGTTGAGCGCATCGTTCTTGTAGTAATATTCGAGAATAGAACGGGGCAGACGCGTGCCTTCGGCAAGACCAAGACGCTTGGCGATCGAGCCCGCAGCCACGTTGCGCACCACAACCTCAAGGGGAATGATCTCGACTTCGCGGATCAGCTGTTCGCGCATGTTCAGACGGCGGACGAAATGGGTCGGAATGCCGATCTCATGCAGGCGGAGCATGAGGTGTTCGCTGATGCGGTTGTTCAACACGCCCTTGCCGGTGATGATCCCCTTCTTCACGCCATTGCCGGCGGAGGCATCATCCTTGAAATACTGAACGAGTGTGCCGGGCTCTGGCCCCTCGAACAGGATCTTGGCTTTTCCTTCATAGAGCTGACGACGGCGTGCCATGACGATCTTTCAAAAACGGTGAACGGCGTTGTCCCGCATATAGCAGCGGAGCAACGCCGTTCATACCCATGATCGTCCCCTGTCGACATGACAGGAGAGCGCATGTCGTCTTATTTGGCAGCAGCGGCCTTGGCGCGAGCGATGGGCGCGAAGGTGCCGTCACGCAGGGATGCTTCAAGCTGCTCAAGCGAACGCCCCCGTGTCTCGGGCACATAACGCAGCACGAAGAAGAAGGAGACGGCATTCACAGCCGCGAAGAGCCAGAACGTACCGCCAGCACCGAGGGCCTTCACCATGCTGAGCGTCGTGAGCGAGATGATCAGATCTGCGCCCCAGTGGCTCGCTGCAACAAGGCTCATGCCCGTACCACGACAGGAAAGCGGGAACACTTCGGCACCCACCAGCCAGATCGCCACTGAAAGACTGCCGACGTTGAATACGACATAACCCACCACGGCGGCGGCAGTCACAAACGCACCCCAGCCATGCGTCTGGCCAGTGAAGAACATGAAGCCCAGCAGAACGAGCGAGACAACCGCACCGGGGATCATGCGAAGCATGAGGGTACGACGCCCCCAGGCATCGACAGCCCAGCCGCCGAACGCGACCGTGCCAACCATCGAGACACCGACCGCAACCGAGGTCAGCAGCGCGGATGACTGACCAAAGCCAGCATCGGCAAAAATGGTCGGTGCGTAGTACATGACCGCGTTGATACCGGTGAGCTGGCACAGCAGCGCAATACCGACGGCTGCAATGGTGGCCGGACGAACCCAGGGCTTGAACACTTCGGAAAGCGGGGCCTTCTCGTCGTGCTGATCCTGAATTTCCTGCAGTTCACGGTCAGCTTCGTCATCGGTACGGCGGACACTCCGCAGAACGGTGCGGGCATGCTCGAACTCACCCTGCATGGCCAGCCAGCGCGGGCTGTTGGGCAGGAAAAGCATACCGACAAAAAGGATGACCGCCGGAATGACACCCAGGCCGAACATCAGGCGCCAGGAGTAGTCCTGCAGCAGGTAGCCGGTGATGAAGGAGATAAGCTGACCAAAGGCGATGGCAAACTGAAACGCGACCACGAGCGAACCGCGGCGCTCAGGCGGCGCGATCTCGGCAATATAGATCGGCACGATCTGTGATGAGGCGCCAATGGCAAGACCAAGGATGAGACGGGCAAAGGTCAGGATGGCGACTGTATGCGCGAAGGTCACGATCACCGTTCCGATGAGGAACAGCGTTGCCGCAGCGATAATTGTACGACGACGACCCAGACGATCCGAAAGCGGCGCTGCCGAGATGCAACCGATCAGCGCACCGAGAATAACGGCCGAGGTGACAATCTCAGCGCTTTCCGTGGTCAGCTGGAATTGCGGGGTGAGCTGAAGCAGGGCGGCCGAGATGATACCCGTATCATACCCGAAAAGGAGGCCGCCCGTCGCCGCGATAACGGCGATAAAGTTGGTTAGTGCATGCCCTCGTGGGCGCGATGTGGAAGCCATTGGTCAGCTTTCGTCTTGGTCTGGATGAACGTGCTTGAGATTACAAACACGTTACTTCCACAATTAGACGCCACAAGGTCAACACACAATGTGGGAAGTTAACCAAAAACCTTGTCATAAATGCGGTCTACCGCAACAAGATGTCGTGTGCTGTCCATCGCCTCATCCAAAACGATGGAATCGACACGACCAGCGACCTCGGGATCCGCATCGAGATTCTCACGGAAACTGCGGCCTTCGGGTGTGCCGAGTTTCGTCCAGGTCTCCATCGCGTTGCGCTGCACGATACGATAGGCGTCCTCACGGGAGATGCCCGAGCGAGCAAGAGCCAGCAGAACCTCGCCCGAATGGACGACACCGCCCAGCGATTCGAGATTGGCCATCATGCGCTCGGGATAGACCACGAGCTTGTCCATCATGCCGGCCAGACGCATCAGCGCAAAATCGAGGCCGATCGTGGCGTCGGGACCGATATTGCGCTCGACAGAGGAATGGCTGATATCGCGCTCATGCCAGAGCGCAACATTTTCGAGCGCCGGGATAACATGCGAGCGGATCAGACGCGCCAGACCGGTAAGGTTCTCTGAAAGCACCGGGTTACGCTTGTGAGGCATGGCCGAGCTGCCCTTCTGCCCGGGATGGAAGAACTCTTCCGCCTCGCGCACTTCCGAACGCTGAAGGTGACGTACCTCGACTGCCAGACGCTCGATACCGCTCGAAATCACGCCAAGCGCACAGAAGAATGCGGCATGACGGTCGCGCGGGATGACCTGCGTCGAGACATCCTCAGCAGCAAGGCCAAGACGCGCTGCCACGAAGTCCTCCACACGGGGGTCGATATGGGCGTAGGTGCCTACAGCGCCCGAAATCGCGCAGATGGCAATCTCCTTGCGGGCTGCCAGCAGGCGCTCACGGTTGCGCGCGAATTCAGCGTAATGGCCCGCGAGCTTGAGCCCGAAGCTGGTCGGCTCGGCATGAATGGCATGCGAGCGGCCGATGGTGACGGTGTTCTTGTGGGCAAAAGCCTGCTTCTTCAGTGCGGCCAGTACGGCATCAAGATCTTCCAGCAGCAGGTCGGTTGCCTGAACGAGCTGCACCGAAAAGCACGTGTCCAGAACGTCGGAGGATGTCATGCCAAGATGCACGAAGCGGCTCTCCGGGCCGATCTTCTCAGCCAGCCATGTCAGGAACGCGATCACATCGTGACGCGTCACGGCCTCGATCTCGTCGATACGGGCCAGATCCTCGTCCGAGAACGCTGCCATGGCGGCGTCACCACGCTCGCGAATGACCTGCGCCGCTTCCTTTGGCATGTCGCCCAGCTCAGCCATGGCCTCACAGGCCAGCGCCTCGATTTCGAACCAGATACGATAGCGGTTGGCAGGCGACCAGATGGCGGTCATTTCAGGGCGGCTATAGCGTGGCACCATGACGGTAAGGCTCCTTCGGGAAGAAAACGCTGCGAGAGCGGAGAGTCCGGATCGGGCCCTCTTACCGCAATACGCACGCCACGAACACCTTCCAGGCGAACACCCTGCGTTGGGGTGCGTATAATTGCGCGTACCCCGTCTGGCCGCTAGGCTTCGGGCCCTGAAGATATGTGGAGGATAATGTGGCGCCTGATCTCACCTGGCACGCCCTGATCGCGCTTGCCCAGGTTGTCATGATCGACATCACTTTGGCGGGCGATAACGCCGTCGTTATCGGCATGGTGGTGCGCGGCCTGCCCGCAGCCCAGCGACGCAAGGCCATCATCGTGGGCGTCGCGAGTGCGGCGCTCATGCGTATTGTTCTTGCCCTTGTGGCGTCGCAATTGCTGGCCGTCATTGGCCTCACCCTGGCGGGCGGGCTGCTGCTGCTCTGGGTCTGCTGGAAAATGTACCAGGAGATGCGCCACCCCGAACCTGCCGAGGGGGAAACGCGCAGCGGCACGCTGGGTCAGGCGATCTTCCGGATCATCCTCGCTGATCTGTCCATGAGCCTAGACAATGTACTGGCGGTAGCGGGTGCCTCGCTGGGTCATCCCTACGTGCTTGTGACTGGTCTCGCCTTCTCTGTCGTGCTCATGGGTGTGGCGGCGACGCTCGTGGCGAAACTTCTCGAACGCTATCGCTGGATTGCGTGGCTGGGGCTCGCCATCGTGGCCTTTGTCGCCTGTGAGCTGATCTACAAGGGGAGTATTGAGGTGTTGCATCATGTCGCGGGCTAAATCCCTCCTTCTGACCGGCACCCTTCTCCTGCTTGGCGGTTGCAGCACCCATGCTCAGGAGCCTGCCCCACCGGTTGCGGAGGCCACAGCTTCGGATGAAAGCGGCGATGGCTCAGCAGCAGCCTCGTTGATTCCCCCCGTTACCAGTGCACCGGGGGATGTCGCCTCACGGCTCGACTCCTGGCTTGCCCTGATCCAGCCTGATCCCGGGATTTCGGCACGCGCCTATGCCGATTTTCTGGATATCACCCCCGCGTGGCCTGAACGCTCCGTCATGTTGTCGCGCTACCAGCAGGCATTGGCAACGCGCACGAGCGACAGCGAACTGGCGTCACTCTGCCCACGCGAGCCGCTTACCGGCGCACAGGCCTTCATGCGTTGCGCGACCCTTCTGCCCGACGCGGCCAGCCAGGCGCGTCGCATCTGGCGTAACGGCGCGGATCGAGAGACCGATTCCAGCCTCATTCTCGCGGAATACGCCTCGAGCCTGACCCCTGATGATCACTGGGCGCGTTTTCAGCGCCAACTGCGCACGCGCCAGTTCACAGCAGCAGGACGACAGATTTCGCTGCTGGCTCCCTCCCGTCAGGGAACGGCGCGTGTCCTGATCGCGCTGCTTTCCAACGCCCCGGACTCAGCGGCGCAATTTGCTTCCCTTACCGATGCACAACGCGCCGAACCGCAGATCATGCTGGCACGCCTGAGGCAGCTTCGGCGCTATGAGACGCCGGATGTCGCTTTTGCCCTCTGGCAAAGCAATGGCTTTACCGCCCAGAAGCATGCGCCATCAACCGACTGGACCAATGAGCGCCTTGGTCTGGCGCGCGCTTTCCTCATGCAGGGCAACGTACCGCAAGCGCGCATCCTGGCCGATGACACGACCTTACCCCTCAGTGCCACCTCCGCGCTGGAGGCGCGCTTCCTGCGTGGGTGGATCGACCTGCGTTTCGTCAAAAACCCTGCCCAGGCACGGGAAGCATTTTCACCCCTCACCCGTCAGACGAGCCTGATCACCAGAAGCCGGGGCTATTACTGGCTTGGACGCGCTTACGCTGCGGAGGGTGCACAGAGCGAAGCCAATGCCGCATGGCGACAGGCAGCCACAATGCCCACGACATTTTATGGGCAATTGGCACAGGCCGCGCTGTCAGGAACAAGCGATACATTGCTTCCAGATGGGGGCGACGTGCCCGGTCTGGCTCAGGCCCTCGCACGCGTGCCGTCGCTCTCCAGCGGCCCGGTCTCGCGCGGTGACCTTATCGAAGCTGCCCGCCTGCTGCATGAGCGCGGTGACGATGACCACGCCCGTGAGTTCCTGATGATGGGCTATGCCCAGGTGCAGGATGCCGCCGGTCAGGCGGCACTGGCCCGGTTCAGCCTGTCCATCGATGTGCTTGAGCCTGCTGTGTTCGCAGCGCGTCGCACAGGTCGTCTGGGCGCCGCGCTCTATCCCGAAGGCTGGCCCGTTCTCGATGGCGTGCAGGCTGAAGGGGACGGTCTGCCACATGGGCTTGCCCTCGCGGTCGCGCGTCAGGAGAGCAGTTTTGACGCGCATGTTTCGAGCCCGGCCAAGGCCATCGGCCTGATGCAGCTTCAGACCGGGACAGCACGGGATGTCGCCCGCCGTGCAGGTCTTGCCGGGATCGATACGAGCGTCAGTGGCCTGCGCGACCCTTCAACAAACCTCACACTGGGGCGCGCCTATCTGGCCCAGCTTCTACAGCGTTTTGGCAATGTCGTGCCGGTCGTTCTCTCTGCCTATAATGCGGGACCGCATCGCACCGATCAGTGGTTGGCCAACCTCCCCCTGCCCCAGCCGCTCACTCAGGAGGGAATGGTCGACTGGATCGAGAGCCTGCCCTACGAGGAGACGCGCTCCTATATCCAGCGCGTCGAGGAGAATATGGCGCTCTATCGCGTCCTGGAGGTCAATCATCGTGGCTGAATCAGCTCTCGTTCCAACCAGCCTGACAGACAAGGCGCAAGCCGTTCTTGATTTCCTGCGTCAGCGCGAGGCACGCCTCGTGACAGCGGAAAGCTGCACAGGGGGGCTGATTGCGGCAATGCTCACATCGCTTGCAGGATCGTCAGACGTGATCGAGGGCGGGATCGTCAGCTATTCCAACGCCATGAAGATGGATGTTCTGGATGTTGCCGAGCGTACCCTCGAACGTCACGGCGCAGTCAGTGAAGCTGTCGCGACCGAGATGGCCATGGGTGCCCTAAACCGTGCCGAAAACGCGACCATCGCCGTTGCCGTCACCGGTATAGCCGGTCCGGCGGGCGGCACGGCGGACAAGCCCGTCGGCACGGTCTGCCTGTGTGTCATGGAAGGGACCAGAAATCCCGTCCTGGAAACGGCTCATTTCTCCGGTGACCGCAATGACGTGCGCACTGCCACGGTCGAGCGTGCCTTCGACCTGATCCTGACCCGTCTTGGCACATAAGCGGACGCCGTGCCGATGCCTGTTCTCGCGCGTGGCGTGCAGGGACTCAGGCATGACGACGCGTCTCACGAACAGTCCCTGCAATGGTTCGCGCAGCGTACTGAAGGCAGAAGGTCCCGGACCGGCATGAAACAATCATGCCGGTTGGCATCTTCGCCCCTGAGACACCAGTGTCAGTTATCGATATGCTGGACGACCTCAAAGCCCTCGAATACCGGCGGCCCCAGTGTCAGGGGCTTGTTGCCACCCGCACCAGCATGCGCCTTGCGAAACTGCTCGGACTGAGTCCAGTCACGAAATGCCTGTTCTGAAGACCAGATGGTGTGGGATGACCAGAGAATATGGTCATCCTTGACCGGTCCGCGCAGCAGCGAGAACGAGACAAATCCTGGCACAGTTGTCAGCAGGACCTCACGGTCGAGCCAGCGCTGACGAAATGCTTCTTCGCTTTCGGGCAGGACCTGAAATCTGTTCATGGCAATATACATCGACGATACTTTCACAACTTTATTGATATTATTTATGAGGAACGGGGCAGAACGAGATCATGCGGCAGCAGAAATGGCCGCCCGGTCTCACGATGGCACCCCGGAACAACATCGGTCAGGCCGAATACGTCCCGGAGCATGAAAGGTGTTATGACATCTTCAGGAGGACCGGCGTCGTAAATCCGCCCTCGTGCAAGCACCACAACCCTGTCGGCAAAAGCGGCAGCCCAGTTCAGATCGTGCAGGATCGCGAGACAGCCATTGCCTGCCGCCTCGCCGTCATTGCACACGCCGTTTTTGCCCGTATACGCCCGCGCAAGAGACAGAACCTGCCCCTGACGAGCGATATCCTGTGCTGAAACGGGCTCGTCCAGCAACAGGTATCCTTCATGACCATGCCAGCGCAGCTGCACCAGAATACGGGCAAGATGCGCGCGTTGACGCTCCCCACCCGAAAGACTGGTGATGTCACGCGCACTGAACGCAGCCAGACCAACTTCCTCAAGGGTTCGGGTAACAAGTGCGTCGAGGCTCACGCAAGACGGGCCTCGGGCATGGACACCGAACCTCACCAGTTCACCCACCGAAAAACGGGCATCAAGGCTCTGGTCCTGGGTCAGCATGGCGCGTCGGGCGGCAAGGCCGGCGGGGGAGAAATGATGAAGCGGCACTCCATCGAGCGTGACATAGCCCGAACTCGGCGCGAGCAATCCGGCAGCAACGCGCATGAGCGTCGTCTTGCCCGCTCCGTTGGGCCCAATCACCGCAATCATCTCACCCGGCGAGAGCGTGAGGGACACGCCATCAAGCAACGAACGCCCGTCATGAAAGACAGAGACATTATCGAGCATCAGGCTCACGCCGGTATCTCCTGATCACTGCTGCGCATCAGAAGCCAGATGAAAACGGGCGCACCCAGCGCCGCCGTGATAATGCCGACCGGCACATCGGAAGGAGGCGCAATGACGCGGGCCAAAGTGTCGGACAGAACCAGAAGAATAGCGCCCAACATGGCGCTTGCCGGGATAAGGACCCGATGGTCGGGCCCGCTCGCAAGGCGAACAAGATGAGGCACGATCACCCCGACAAACCCGATCACCCCTGAAAACGAAACAGCCGGCCCTACTGCAAGCGTAACGGCGAACAGACAGAGATATTTTACCCGCCTCACATGGCACCCCATGAGCGCGGCATTCTCCTCACCAGCCAGCAGCAGGTTGAGCGGTCGTGAAAGTGCCCAGAGCAACAGGAGAGAGGCAACGGTGAGCGGCGCCAGAATCTCGATCTCGGGCCAGCGTACGCCCGAGAGACTGCCCATGGTCCAGAATGTCAGATCGCGCAACGCCGTATCATTGGCCCTGTAAAGCAGGATGCCGGTTGCGGACGAGGCGAGAGCGCCGAGTGCCACACCTGCAAGAACGAGACGACTGGTCGAAACACGCCCCTGACGCGTTGCAAAGGCCTGAAGCCCGGCAGTCATGACGCAGGCGCCCATCATGCCGCCCGCCGGAATGCCCCAATGGGCGAGAACGGTGTCACCAAACCACAACGTGCCCTGAACGATCATCAGCGTCGCTCCCAGTGCTGCACCTGACGACACACCAATGAGGCCGGGATCGGCCAGCGGGTTGCGGAACATGCCCTGCATGACCGCCCCCGCCGCCCCGAGCCCCGCTCCAACAAGTATGGCCAGAACGATACGCGGCAGACGGATGCCCATGACGACAAGCCGCATGACCTGCGGATCGCTCACGCCGTGGGGGGAAAAGCCGAAACCGGTCGCGCCAGAGGCCAGAGCGAGAAGAAAGCTCGACACAAGTCCGAGCCCCAGCAAAACGAAGGCCGACACCGGGTTGAGGCGTCGCACATTCATGCAGGCAACGTGTGGCGGGCAATCTGCTGCGCCAGCTCAAGCGCGACTTCAGCAGTACGCGGCCCGAAGCCCAGGAGCTTCTCCCCCTCCATGTCGATAATCGCCCCTCTCTGCCCGGCGGGTGTGAGTTTGACGGCCTCATCCGCAAGGAGGGCATCTCGCATGGACTGGCCGCCCTGACTCATCATGAGAATGACGTCCGGTTGCAGCCCGATCAGAGCTTCACGCTCCAGCGCCTTGTAGCCCTGCATGCCGCTTCCGGCGTTGATACCGCCCGCCAGCGTTATGATGGCATCGGCCGCCGTCCCGGTTCCTGCGGACATCGGTCGCCCGTTGACCACGCGCATGACAAACAGCACGCGGGCCTTTTTGGGGTGCAGTTCTTTCCATGCCTTGAGCGTGCGCAGCTGGTTGTCGAAACGCACCACCATCGACGCCCCCTGCTCCTCGGCACCCACGATGCGCGAGAGCGTCAGGATACGGTTTTTCACGCTCTCAAGAGATGGCGTTGAATCGATCATAACGATCGGGACAGGTGATTCCATAAGCTGATCGAGCGCGTTGGGTGGCCCGGAATCGTTCATCGCGAGCACCAGATCGGGCCGTAGGGACAAGACCCCTTCCGATGAAAGCTGCCTCATATAACCGACCGATTTCTTTTCGCGCAGGGCTGCCACCGGGTAGGTCGAGGTAATATCCACCCCGATGATCCGCTCTCCGACACCCAGCGCATAAAGTGTCTCGGTAATCGTGCCACCAATGGAAACCATGCGTTGCATGGTGCCCAGTGTGACATGACGCCCGCGACAATCTTCTACGCGTACGAGGCGTGCCTCACCGGCCCGCGCAGCACGCGAAGTGGCTCCGGAAACGCCGGTTGCCAATGCCGAGAGCCCGAACTGACGCCGTCCAAACAACCTGATGCTCATGGTTCCTGACCCTTTTCTGCGGGGACATGGGGGCTGTGTGGCCGGTTTCCCTCACCCGATGGAGCGGTGCTTTAAAGGATGTTTTTACATCTTGCAAGTGCGAGTCATTCTCAATAACCGTTCGCAACATCATTCACCGACTCGCAGGGCCAACGCCATGATCACTACCCGCCGGGTACTTTCTCTTTCGACGTCACTCGCCCTGATCACCCTCGTTCCGGTTCAGGCACGCGCCCAGACGGGCAATGGCCCGTCAACCGGTCAGGATCTGGGAGCTCACGCGCTTCAAAAGGTGCAGAACCGGCACACGCCGACTGGCAGCGCACACGCCTCTCCCGTATCAGAGCGTGCGACAGCGAGCACAACGACCGCGACCGGAGCCACGCAATTGGCGCGCGCAGAAGCACGCACCCGCACCGTGACCCGCAGCAGCGGCAACGAGATCGCCCTGCCCAGCGTGAAGGTTCACGGAACGAACGAAATCTCCGTGCCGCAGGCGAGTTCAACACTGACCCGCAATGACATGCTCCGTGTCGCCCCTACCGAGCCCTACATGATCCTCACCGGGCTGCCGGGCGTCTATTTCCAGAATGATGGCTCCCCCTCCCTCGCGATTTCCATACGCGGCATGCAGGATTTCGGTCGGGTGAATGTCATGGTGGATGGTGCCAGGCAGGACTTTCAGACCAGCAGCCATGGCGCGAATGGCAGTGTCTATGTCGACCCGGCCTTGCTCGCGGGGCTGGATGTCTCTCGTGGCACGGTCTCGACCGCCGATGGTGCGGGTGCCATCGCCGGTGTCGTGAACATGCACACGCTGGGCGTTGATGATCTGGTCGATTCAGGCAAACGCTATGGCGTGATGGCGCGCGCACTGGGCGGCACCAATAATTATGATGGTTCGGGCGTGGTCGGCGCGGGTGTCAGGGTGCGGCCCTGGCTGGGTCTGGCCGCAGCCTTCAGCATGCGCAGCTCGGGCGATTACGAGGATGGCGCTGGCACGCGTATTCCCGATACCTACCAGCGTATGCAGTCCGGCCTGTTCAAGATCGACATCAAGCCCGGCATGGACCAAAGCCTGACCTTGGGTACCGTCATCTATCACAATGAATTCGGACAGGGCACCGAAGGCATCTACGCGGGCAACAAGATACAGAACAACCAGGGCAATCTGGAGTATCGCTTCACCCCCCACGACAACAAGCTCATCTCGCTGCACGTCAAGGGCTATGTGGTCTCTACCGGGCTGGACAATGCCATGCCGGCCTACCGCGCCATCACCCTCGCCGCGGCCAATCTGACGAAATATAACCTGACCACGCTGGGCTTCGAGGCGGACAACACCTCGCAATTCCCGATTGGCCCCGTGCTCGCGTCGCTCAATTATGGCGGCGAGTACTATCATGACTCCGTCAAGACGAAGGACCAGACGGGCTATGAGGGGTCCACCCCCTCCGGCGGGCGCGGGGTTGGCAGTGCCTTCACCCAGCTCGCCCTGAACTGGAAGATCGTGCAGCTGACGGGTGCCCTGCGCTACGACACCTATCATGCCTCTGGCAGCGGGGTTAATGAGGCCTCAGGCTTCACGTCAGTCAATGCGGGTGCGTTCAGGGCCTCCCGAGGCGCCGATGCCGTCAATCCCAAGGTGACACTGGCCGTCACGCCGGTGCACGGCCTGCAGCTTTATGGCAGCTACGGTCTCGGTTTTCGTCCGCCCGCCGTCACCGAGATGTTCATGGCCAGTTCGCATCCGGGCCTCAGCTTCCTCAAATTTATTCCCAACCCTAATCTCGCGCCTGAGCAAACCTATGGCTGGGAAATCGGTGCCAAGCTACATTATCGTGACGTGCTGACGGATGGCGACAAGGTGACATTCGACGGCGATTATTTCGACACGCGCATCAAGAACTATATCGCCCAGACGCGTGTGATCGGGCGTCCGGCGGCTGGCTCCTATATCCCGACCTACGGGTATTTCTACCAGAACATGGCGGGTAACACCTTCACGCACGGCTTCGAGGGGCAGGCGCGCTACGATAACCGCCTGGTCTTTGCAACGCTGTCCTACACCAATACGACCACAAAGCTGCCGCGCGCCGATTACACCGGCTTCGGCGCCATGCTCACCACGCCGCCACGTTCGGTTCTGGCAGGGACGGTCGGGCTGCATCTTTTCGACAACAAGCTCTCGCTCGGTGCCCGTATCCGGGCCGCCACCCAAACGCTGGGCAGGCCCTCAAGCAGCACGGCACTCTACCCCAAGCAAGGCGGTTATGTAGTGTTCGACATGTTCGGCTCTTACCAGATCACGCGCCAGATTCAGGCGTTCATCAATGCCGACAACATCACCAATCGTCGCTATTATACGAGCCAGATCTCAACCATTCCCAATCAGGGTCTGACCGTTATGGGGGGGCTCAATTTCGCTCTCTCCCGCTGAGCGCAGCTTCCTGCCTCGCTAGGTATTGAGAGCGGGGGATGCGCCTCTTGCCTTTGGGCACGGGGTGCGGCAATGGCGCGGCAAACGACAAGGAGCCGCGCCATGAACGCCCCGTCCCAACCCGATGCCAGCGCAACAGCCAATCTCGAGCACGAACTCGGGCGTGTGGTCAGAAAATATCTTCACGGCTTCTCAGGTCTTTTTGTTCTCTTCGTCCTCAAGCAGGGCTGGGCCTGCCTGTTTGGCGGGCTGATGCTTGCGGCCATTCTGGTCTCACACTGGATCTGGTCACCATATTGGGCGATTGCCCGTTACGACGCGCTTTTCCTGTTCGCCATCGCGACCCAGATCCTGTTTCTTCTCTTCAGGCTCGAAACCGGAAGAGAAGCCCTGATCATTCTTGCCTTCCATATCACGGGCACGGCCATGGAGTGGTTCAAGGTGTCCGCCGGATCATGGGCCTATCCCGAGCCCGGGTTCTTCAAGATCCTTCATGTGCCGCTCTTTTCGGGCTTCATGTATGCCTCGGTGGGCAGTTACATGGCGCGTGTCATACGCCTGTTCGATATGCGCTTTGAGCCTTATCCGGATTTCAGGCTTTCACTGCTCCTGGCGCTCGCCATCTATGCCAATTTCTTCACGCACCATTATCTTCCGGACCTGCGCTGGCTGCTCGTTCTCGCAACCGTTCTTCTTTATCGGCACTGCGTGATCCATTATCGGATCGTCGATGTCTTCTGGCGCATGCCCCTGCCTCTGGCGGCCTTCTTCTCAAGCATTGCACTGTGGATTGCGGAAAATATCGGCACCTTCACCGGAACATGGCTCTACGCGAAGCGTGATTTTACATGGGTCGTCCATCCCCAGAAACTCGTTTCCTGGTATTTGCTACTGTACGTCGCCTTCATCACGGTCACACTGCTTCTGCGGCCTGATCGTCCGCGACATCTCGCAAACGCGGTGGAGACAGGAGGGCGGTGAGAGCGGCGGAGAAAAGTCTGCTCCCCCCTCGACATGAAATTCTGGGGCGTCTGCACTCAATGGGGCTGTGTCTGCTTGTCGTGACGCTAGGTCTGTGTTGCCGCCTTGCCCCTCTTGGCTTGCCTTTGGTTGCCAGAAAATGGAGCGGATCCATTCTCTGGGGGGCCATGTTCTGGTTCCTTGCCCTGCTGCTCACGGGTGGGAAATCCATGAGGCGCACGCTTTTTCTCGCTGCCTTTGGGGCCGGCGCCAGCGAGTGTATCAAGCTGGCTCATTGTGAAGCTCTAGAAACGCTACGGCGCAATAGTGTGGGACATTTCCTGCTGGGGCAGCAATTCTCGTGGCTCAACCTGATCGCCTATATCACGGGAATTGCGTTCGCGCTGGCCGCGACCCGCGCGCTTATAGCGAGATCAGAGAGGCCTGTTTAGAGTTTTACTATGTGACAGAGTGGTGAATGTTTTGTTTCCGATCTGATTTTAATAAAACCATAATACTTTGATACGTCCTGTCACGATAATGACGAGCTGCATCGTGACCCTCATGGACGAAACGGCTCCTCTCAATGAAACTCAGACATCGTCTCGTTATTTCGGCCAGTCTTCCGGCCCTGCTTGTCGCAGTACATCCTGCGGCGATGGCCCAGAATACTTCGGTCGCGCAGCGTGACGCGGTTCAACACGGCCAGAAAAAGACGCGACATAACCAGCCGGCCCGCAAGCGCGTAACCGCAACGTCCGACGCGTCAAGAACCTCTGTCGAGGCAAAGTCACCTGAGTCGATTATCGTGCTTGGTGCTGGTCAGGCCCGCGAAACACAGACGATCTCCCGCACCGCCATTCAGGAATACACGCCCGGCACCAGCCCCTTCAAGGCGCTCTCGAAACTGCCGGGTGTCATGTTCACCTCGTCCGATCCGCTCGGCTCCTATGAATGGTCGCAGCAGATCATCATCCGTGGCTTCGACCAGAGCCGGCTTGGCTTCACCTTTGATGGCGTTCCACTGGGCAATCTGGCCTATGGCAATGATAACGGGCTTTCCATCGGTCGCGCGTTGCAAACCGAGAATAACGGCCCCGCCACGCTGACGCAGGGCGCAGGGGCTGTGGGTGTTGCAGCATCCAATGACCTCGGTGGTGCGCTTCAATTCACCTCCATCGATCCATCAGACAAGTTCGGCGCCGATGTCAGCGGTACGATCGGCTCTGCCTCGACCTGGCGGACCTTTGCCCGCATCAATAGCGGTCTGCTCAAGGGCGGCGGCAAGTTCTATGTGTCCTATGACCATCAGGACGCGAATAAATGGAAGGGCGACGGCGTGCAGCGCCAGGACCAGGCCAATGCGAAATACGTGCAGCCATTGGGCGATAACCTGAAACTGACTGTTTTTGGTGACTGGTCCAAGCGCGCCGAGAACGACTATCAGGATCTCTCCCTCGCCCAGATCAAGACCTACGGCTATAATCTCGACAATATCACAGGCAACTACGCCCTCGCGAAGCAGATTGCCTATGCCTATCAGAATGGCACCGCCTTTCCCAAGGGCATCGAGAATCAGGATACCGTCTATTATAACGCAGGCGGCCTGCGCGAGGATGCCATGGGCTATGGCAAGCTCGATTTCCGGATCAATAACCGCCTGTCCGGCTATGTCATGGGTTATGGCCACACCAACACAGGTGAAGGCGTGTGGGTTACGCCCTATACGGCAACACCCGCACAGCTTGGCGGTTCCCCTCTATCCACGCGCACGACGGAATACGATATCCATCGCGCCGGCTTCATTGGTAGCCTGACATACAAGATTGCCAACCATGCCATCGAAGGCGGGTTCTGGTTCGAAAACAACAATTTCAATCAGGCACGCCGGTTCTACCCGCTGGCGCTGGACGGCTCACCCTCCTCGACCCATTGGTATCGTGACAACGCCTTCGCAACGCAGTGGCAGAGTGCCTTCAACACCAAGACCTATCAGGTTCATCTGGGTGATACCTGGAAGATCACGCCGAAGCTGAAGGTCAATTACGGCTTCAAGTCGCTGATCGTGGACAACACGGCACGCGCCATGAACGGCAGCTATCTGGGCACCCCCATGCCCACGGCCTATCCCTCGGGCTCGCTCAACGCCACCAATGGCTTCCTGCCACAGATCGGCGCAAATTATCGTTTCAACCATAACCACGAAATCTTCGTGGATTACGCGCGCAACATGGCGGCATTCGATAGCGCCCAGACCTCAGGGCCTTTCTCGACCACAGTTGCCGGTTTCCAGGCGCTTCAGGGCAAGCTGAAGCCCGAAATGTCCAACACGGAAGAACTCGGCTACCGCTATCACACCAAGACATTCCAGGCGACCGTGACCGGCTACTATGTCGAATTCGACAATCGCCTGCTGGCTGTGACGCAGGGTGTCGGTATTCAGGGTAACGCCTCAGTTCTGTCGAATGTCGGCGGGGTGATCTCACGCGGTATCGATACAGCCGTGAACTGGCAATTCGCGCCCAACTGGTCGATTTTCGCTTCCTATGCCTTCAACAACTCCTTCTATGAGGATGATGTGATGGCTGATGGCAAGGTCTCGGCCGCCATCAAGGGCAAGAACGTGGTCGGCATGCCGCGCAATCTGGCCAATGTGCAGCTCGGCTATGATGACGGGCAGATCTGGGGCAATGTGCTCATGCAGATCCAGGATCGTCGTTACTACACCTATACAAACGATGCCTATGTGCCTGCCAATGACGTGTTCAACCTGAATCTCGGCTATCGCTTCAAGAGCCATAATTTCTGGCTCCGCGGTCTGGACACGCAGATCAACGTCTCCAACCTGTTCAACAAGCGCTATGTGGCAACAGTAGGCAGCAACGGCTTTATCAATTCCGATCCGTCCGGCACATTCCAGACGCTTCAGGCCGCAGCCCCGCGCATGGTTTTCTTCACGATCCGCAAGCACTTCAACTGAGTTCCGGAGCAGTCAGCATGAAACCCAGCCGTCGGCATTTCCTTCATCTCGGTGCTGCCGCGCTGGCGGGGACCATCTTACCAGAAAACCTGCGTCAGGCCCTCGCCATCCCTGCCAATCGTGAAACCGGCACGATCAGGGATGTCCAGCATGTCGTTATCCTGATGCAGGAAAACCGGGCCTTCGATCACTACTTCGGCACCTTGCGTGGCGTGCGTGGTTTTGGCGACCCGCGCGCCGAGAAGCAGGCGGATGGGAGCCCGGTCTTTGCCCAGAAGGACGCAACCGGCCGTGCCATATGGCCTTTCCTGTTTGATACGATCCATACCTCGGCGGCCTGCCTCAAAAGCCTTGACCATAGCTGGAAAGGCACCCAGGCCGCGTGGAACGAGTGGGATGGCTGGGTCCCCCATAAAAGCCCGATGACGATGGGGTATTTTACCCGCGCAGAAATTCCCTATTACTACGCGCTGGCCGACGCCTTCACCATTTGCGACGCCTATCACGCTTCCATCTTCGGCCCGACCAATCCCAACCGCCTCTATTTCTTTACCGGTACAAACGGCCTTGCCGTCGGCGCTGATGGCAAACAGGCGGTCGAGAATGTCGATGACGGCAACTGGTCGGCCGATATGGCGCATGACAATCCCGCCTTCACACCTTTTGACTGGACGACCTATCCCGAGCGCCTTCAGGAGGCCGGGGTGACCTGGAAATTCTACCAGGAATACGACAATTTTGGCGACAATCCGCTCGCCTCCTTCAGGCAGTTCCGTAATCTCGACAAGCAGGACTGGCGATATCGTCAGGCGCGCGCGGTCGTTCCGGGCTCAAACAAGGAGAACATGCACGAACTGGAAGGGCGCTACCTGCTGGAGGCCTTCGAGAAGGACATTGCTGATGGAACGCTGCCTCAGGTGTCGTGGATCGTCCCACCTGCGGCCCTTTCGGAGCATCCCGAAGCGCCGCCCGGCTTTGGCGAGCATCTGATTTCCAAGCTGATCGACATTTTCGTTCGACACCCCGATACATGGGCCAAAACTGTTTTCATTCTGAATTACGATGAGAATGACGGATTTTTCGACCATGTACCGCCGCCTGTTCCCTCAACGCAGACAATAACTGGCCAGCTTCCGGACGGTGAGGCCTATCACGGCGAGCCGGTCGGCCTCGGGCCTCGCGTACCCGCCCTGATCATTTCGCCCTGGACAAAAGGCGGGTGGGTCAATTCACAGGTGTTCGACCATACGTCGGTCATCCGCTTTCTGGAGCAGCGGTTCAATGTTCCCTGCCCGACCATCACACCCTGGCGGCGTACGGTTTGCGGCGATCTGACCTCTGCCTTCGATTTCAGCAAGCCTGATGCGAAGTGGTCCGTGGCTCTTCCTGACACGAGCGCGTATCTGCCCCAGACACGAATTTCCTGTGCACACCCGCCTCCGCTCGTACCGGAGCATGGCAGCCTGCCCCTGCAGGAGGCCGGTCAGCGTCCGAGCCGGGCTCTGCCTTATCGCTTCGCTGTTACCAGCCATGCCGATGTGTCGACGAAACTGGTCTTTGCCAACACGGCCGAGCAGGGTGTGGTTTTTCGTATCCGTCAGACGGGTGAGGCAAGCCAACATCTGACCGTTGCAGGCAAGACAACGGCTGTGTTCCACTGTTCGGCCTCAGGCACGGTCGAGATCTACGGGCCGAACGGGTTCTACCGTCTCCATGATCCCGAGAGCCGCATTGGCCTGACTTCACAGGCGAGCGGAAACAGCCTGCATCTGTCCTTAAACTACGCGGGACAGGGGACCGGTGCAAACGAGCCCGTCGTTCTCTCGCTCATCGATCACTACACCGGGCAGCGACAGGACCTTTCCTTACAACCGGGGCAGATTTTGCAACATACCATCCCGGTTGTCGCGAGTGACCACTGGTACCACGTCGATTGCGTCACCCGTTCGGGCAAGCTTGTTCTCTCTCTCGCAGGTCATGTCGAAAACGGATCGCCCAGCCGGTCGGACCCGCATTTCGGGCGTGGGAACCCGGCCTGAAAGCCTGTCTCATCGGAAAAACGACGTGCGTAATCGTTAGCGAAAACGACACAGCCATAGTCGCCAGAACAGGGACAGGGCCTCATTAAGGCGTGACCCTTTCTCCCGAGCGCGTGGGGAACGTTTGTGCCGTCGCGGGCCTGCACACCCGAGGCCGGCAGCGCTGTCGTAAAATAGACGCAAGGAAAAGCCAAACTATAGACCATGACCCGCGCAGCATTGACAGCACAGGTTGAAAAGCTAGGGTCCGAGCCGATGGTGTTCCGGAGACGGGATGAAAAGGGAACATGGTCGAACGCCATGACTGCCCCCGCAACTGTAGGTGAAGAGTGTGCGAACGTGGACCCGCCAAGGGTTCAGCCACTGGGACTATCCCCCCGGGAAGGCCAGTTCGCACATCATGACGCACAAGTCAGGAGACCTGCCATCACACGGGGTCACGGACGAGAACCGGCGGGCGGGGTGTCCTGCAGGTGGCAGGGGAAACGCTGCCCATCGTAGTGACGTGAACACGGGATAGAACACATATCATGCGCCCCATGCGCTCACTCAGGGCTTGTCTCCTGACAGGGATCTCAATCGCGCCTGCACTTGGCTTTCTGCCGCTTTCACCAGCTGCCCTCGCTCAGGAGCAGGGCAGCAACGACGAGTACATTACGGCTCATGGTGAGAGTACCGGCCTCAAGGCACGCCCAGCCATAGGCGGCCGGCTCGGACTCAGTCTCCAGCATAATCCGGCCTCGATCTCGATTATCGATCAGAAGATCATCTCGCAGCGCGGCTATGTGCATGCCGAAGATGCTGCCGATTTCGCACCGGGTGTGACCTCAGGTGGCTCGCCCGGCAATCCGGCCCAGCTCATGATGCGCGGTTTCAGCGGCAACCAGGTGCTGATCCTGCGCGACGGTTTCTATTTCGGTCCCACAACCATGGTGAACCGGCCACTCAACGCCTTCAATCTCGAGGCGGTCGAGATCCTGAAAGGCCCCTCCTCCGTTCTTTATGGCCAGGGTGCTGTCGGCGGTACCGTGGATATGCGCACGCGCACGCCGGACATGGATCATGTACATGCCAACGCCCTGCTCTCCTACGGGAGCTTCAATAGCTGGAATGCCGGCATTGGCGGGTCAGTGCCCCTCACCCGTACCCTGGCGATACGAAGCGATTTCAGCCGAACCTCATCTGATGGCTATGTCAAAGGCGCCAGCCCGCGTAGCAATGACTGGACCACCACGCTTCTGTGGCACCCGGACGCAAAGTTCACGGCACGTTTTACCGTCGATTACCTGACCGATAATCTCTCGACCTATTACGGTGCGCCGCTCGTACCGGGCTCTGCAGTAAAAGACGCAGCTGGTGGGTTGCTCCATTCAACTCAGGGACTTGTCATCAGCCGAGCCTCGCTGTGGCGCAACTACAATGTAGCCAACCCACGGGCGAGCTCTGTGAATGCGACGCCGACGCTGCATCTGGACTGGGCTGCCAGTGACCATGTCTCACTGCACGACAAGGCCTATTTCCTGTATGCCAAACGTCGCTGGGACAATGCAGAGACCTACAGCTATATCGCGTCACCCGGCGCCACTGATGCAGGCGGACAGGCAATCATGCCGGGCCGGATCGGCCGCGATCGCTTCTATGTCTATCAGAACCAGCATCAGCTTGGAGACAGCGTCGATGCCCGTTTCGATTACCCCCTTTTCGGGTTACGCAATCGCCTCGTGATCGGCGGAGATGCCTACTACATTCGCTTTATCCGCAATCGCGGCTTTCCCGATGCGGATTATGCCGACAGCGTCTCATTGACGAGCCCTGAGGGCGGCGCACTCGGGTCGTTTGCCGGGGAGTATCCCTACCGTAAATCTCCCACGACCATGATCGATGCGGGGCTCTTTCTTGAGGATACCCTCTCGATCACCGACAGGCTGCGGCTGGTGGGAGGGTTCAGATATGACTGGCTTTCGCTCGACAGGCAGAACTTCAACCAGAATGGCCAGTTCAATGCGTCCACCAGCTTCAAGGGGCATTACAATCCGGCCAATTTCCGCATCGGTCCGGTTTTTGACCTGTTGCCCAATCTGAGCCTGTATGGGGTTTATACCACCGCTGAAGACCCACCGGGCTCCAATCTTTTCCTTGCCAATCGGGGGCAATTCTCCCGATTGAGTCACTCACGTCAGGGAGAGATTGGGCTCAAAGCAAGCGCTCTCTCGGGACGGCTCGTCACAACCCTGTCCTTCTTCGATATCCGTAGGACGAGGGTGCTGGTCCAGACCGGACAGGACAGTGTCTCGACAGCCGGCGGCCAGAAATCACGCGGTCTGGAGTGGCAGGCCGATTGGCGTATTAACCGGCACTGGAGCGTCTCGGGGAACGTGGCCTATGCCTATGCCCGTTACGGCACGTTCTTCCCGAATGCCTCGACCGATGCGAGCGGCAATCAGGTTCCGGACGTCCCGGCGGTGACGGCCAATCTATGGGGCGTATGGTCGAGCGTTTTCAACCTGCCGCTCGATCTGGGCGCGGGCGTGCGTTACGTCTCGGCACGCAAGGGGGACTATGCCAATACCCTTACGCTGAAGGACTATGCCCTTGTGAACGTGTTTGCTGGCTGGCACGTCTATAAGGGGATCACCCTGTATGGCCGGATCGATAATCTTGCCAACAAGCATTACGTGCAATGGGCGGATACCAGCTATCCAAGCGAGGTCCTGATCGGCGCGCCTCGGTCATTCACGATCAGCATGCAGGCTTCCTTTTGAAAGCCTGGGAGGCGTAATGCCTCCCTCGTCATCCAGACGGGGACCACCTCCCCTTGCTAAAATCCCCGTGTGTCATCCAACCCAATAACGCCTGTCTATAGAACGCGACGGGTCAGACAGCGCCGTGTTTCTGTTCGGGTGTTGCGAAAAGCGCGATGAGACGTGAAACGCGTCGCGTGAGGCGCGGATGGGTAGACATGATCTCCACCACAAAGCCAGCCATGCCCGGCACCTGTGCCTCCTGCTCGGCAAAAGCCTCAGCATTCATTGACGTATTGAGGCGCCGTGCTCCGCAAGCGAGCATCTGCAACGCCCCTACACCGTCACGATAATCCGGCAGTATCGAAGCGCCTACGGCATCGCAGCTATATTCGCGTCCGCGCGAATAGGCACGGTAAAGGAGCGGTACCAGATAGGCCGGCGCACGAAGGAAAGTCTTAAAGCCATCAAGATGCCCCAGCACATGATGGGCAATCTCATGACCCATGATGAAGCGGAGTTGCGCATCTGTGTCTGTCTCGATGATAGCCGATGTCAGGAACACATAGCGCCCACGAAGCAGGCGTATGGCAAAGGCGTTTGTGATGCCGTGCGAGTTGTAGATGAAGGCATGTGGCACTTCTTGCAGGCCAAGCCTCTGGCTGACTTCAGCAAACGTCGCATGGAGTTCAGGAAACTGACTGGAGGAGAGTGCGACCATGTTGCCAAGCGCATAGGCCCGATAAAGCGCAGCTGCGACAAGACTGATTGCGCCGAGCACGCCGAGATAGAGAGCGATTACCACGAGTTGGGCCAGACCGTTCGGGCGCACAAGCGCTACCATGACGAAAGCAGCCAACAGAATGAGCCAGACAACGGCCCCGAGAACTGTCAGGGTCCCACCGTAAAGTCTCTCCTTGGCATGGCGATATTGTTTGATGTCAGATGTCATGGCTGTGTGACGCCCTTCTTCTCGTTATAGTTCTATGAGCAAGACAAGCAGTATCAACAGGTAAAGTAATCTGCATGTGATTTACCGTTTCATCCAAGTGCACGAGACATAATGCGTCTGGGGAGACCATCGACCCTTGTGCAGATTTCCCTCGGTTCAGGTATTGAGCTATCTTTCCGTGCAGAACGAAAAGGACAGGTATGAACGATCTTACGGCGCTCATCGCGGATTTGGGTTTATTCGTCTTTGTTCCCTGGATCCTGTGGCGTCTGCTCGGTCGCGCCATACCAATTGCCGTGATCCCGATCCTCATCGGCATTCTCGCCGCCGTATGGCATCTGCCTCTCAAATCTGTCGGCGTCCCGTCATTCTACGGTGATACGATAGGCTGGGTCGCAGTTCTCGTCCTCGCTTTCTCTGCAGGGATGGAGATGTGGCAGCATCCCGAGGGTGAAAACCGGGAAAGCCAGATACCTGCACCCAGCCTGCCTCGCCTCCTGGGAGGCGCAGCTTCGGCGCTCGGCGCTCCCTTTCTGATCGGCACGGTTCTCGTTTATTGCTTCTTTCTGCCACTCCCGGGCTGGCATGCGCCAGCCGTTTCCCCGCTCATTGGCGCTGCGTCCATCGGATTGTGTATTGCCGTCAGTGCGCTCCCGGTCCTCATCGGCATCGTTCGCGAGTTGCCTGTGCGAGACAAACCGATCGGACAGCTCGCTCTCAAGTTGGCTGTAATTGACGATGCGACGCTGTGGATCGGACTTGCCCTCCTGCAATTCGCTGCTGAGCGACAATCAGCGATGCAAAGCTGGGGCCTCAGGCAATGCCTCGCCTTGATCCTTCTGGTTGGCCTCGGCGTCGTTGGCTCATTGGCGTCACGTCACGTTCGTAATCCGCCCAAAGCCCTGATCTGGGCAGTGGTGCCGATTTATCTCAGCCTTGGTTCCTGGGCCAGCATGACGCTGGGTTTACACGAATTGATCGGGGCGTATTTCGCTGGAGCCTTCATGCCTCCGTCATGGGTAAGGTGTCTGCCATTTGAAGCCATCTCGACCTTGTGCCTTATCTGGATTGCGCCGCTGTTCTTTGGTCATAGTGGCCTGCGTATCGATGGCGATGCCCTTACCTGGCCGTCGGTTCTCGCCTCTCTCTCACTTGTGGCCATATCCATCATCGCCAAGATTGGCTCGATCTATGCCTTTCCCCCCTCGTCCAGCCTTTCGAGGCGTCAAACACTCGGCCTTGGTGCACTCCTGCAGTGCAAAGGTCTCATGGAGATCGTTGCTGCGACCATACTCCACGAGCAGGGTATGCTCTCCGAATTTGCCTTTGCCTCGCTCATGGTTCTGGCCGTTATCTCCACGTTGCTGACTGGCCCGATGTTCCACCTTTTCAAACCAAGATCTGTCTGATCAAGCGGAGGCGTCGCCGGCGTTTCAAACTGGCGCGCCACGACCTTCGGCGGTGAGGCTAGTCGACACAGCTGGTGGCGCTTCATTGCTTGACAAAGGCCAAGGGCACTCGCGCAGATGATAGTTCGGCCGCAGGGATACCGCGGCAATATTCCGGTTTTTGCCTTCTATTAGTGGTATCAGGCTTCATGCCGTGGAAATGCGGTGAGCCGTCTGCGAAGCTCCCTCGCTCGGACGGAAAGAGAAATCGCGAACGTGACGACCGCCATCAAGCCAGGAGTCTGCAACCGAACCACAGAAGCCGAATTGGTCGCTTGGGAAGCACGGCGTAAACGGCAATGCGATGCTGCAACACAGGTCCAGACTTCTACACCGACCCCGTCGCCTAATATGGCCGAGCTCTACCGTGCGACGATTACCAAACTTGACGAGGGCCCGAGCCACCCTTCCGTTGTCCTGCACTCTTTGGGAACCGAGCGGAGGATCTCATCGGCCACATTTCCATTACCTGGGACACTAAACGTGTAGATCACCAGATCACCAGATCACCAGATCACCAGATCACCAGATCACCAGATCACGATGGGGTGCAGGATGATTGCGCTGTCAAACGCGGGCTTTGGGTGTAAGGCTTGGAACGCCAAAAACGCCTCTTGCAGTGAAGCTGAGGCGCTATGTCTGGATTGTGTCTATATGTGGGGGATTTTGGTTGCGGGGGCAGGATTTGAACCTGCGGCCTTCAGGTTATGAGCCTGACGAGCTACCGGGCTGCTCCACCCCGCGAGGGTGTTGGGGTGT
>NZ_JBXWTO010000016.1:0-65496 GCF_057319415.1 Asaia sp. A2 | reverse complement strand
GGTCCCCTGATCCACCCCACAAAATACACCCCAACACCCTCGCGGGGTGGAGCAGCCCGGTAGCTCGTCAGGCTCATAACCTGAAGGCCGCAGGTTCAAATCCTGCCCCCGCAACCAAAATCCCCCACATATAGACACAATCCAGACATAGCTCTCAACCAGAGCATAGGCGCATGTACGCGCGCGTATGGCAGGGTATCAAGCCTATCACTTAGCTCGGGACAGCCCTGCGCCAGTTGCCAAGCCGTGTCTTTTTGTAGTCCATATCAATCACATCAAAAGCTTCTGCGATTGCGTTGTGATGTCTGAACGCAAGCCTACCATGATCATCATAGACAGACTGATCATTTATAATCCGAGACAGCCAACGCATCGAAGCGATCGTCGTGACGCCGGGCCCTGTTTCAACCCAGATATTCTCGAAATCGCCGACATGGCAGTAGCGTGTAAGGTTTGCGAATATCCCTTCCAAAATGGCGCCGATCACGGGATGGTTCGGTTGTGTCATGATGAAGTCGTTATCGACACACCAGGGTGACCCAAACGAATAGGTCAGCAGGCAGGAGAAATCCGCCCCCGCCGCAATGCGTGTAACCGGTGCATGCGAACGTGTGTCGACATCCATGTAGATGCCCCCATGTTTGTACAGAGCAGCAATACGCCAGAAATCGGCACGCATGGCTGGATGAAAGCAGCAATCGAAAAGTCTGAGGCCCTCATTGCCATGTTCCTGATACATGAAGGCGCGTGCTGAGGCATCGCAAACCAGCTCGTGCTGGCACTCAGGGTTCATGGCTATGGTTGTTGCGATGCTGCGCTGCACATCCTCGGGTGGGTTTGCAGCATGCCAATACTGGATAATCCGGTACGGGATGGATGAAGGTAACCCGTTATCCTGCCCTGGTGGAACGACCTTGAGCCAGTGACTGTCGACCCCTTCTGCCAGAAGGTCGAAACAGGCCATACGATCCCCCTCGCTAACGCGATGCAAGGCAGGAGGCAGTGATGTTACATCGCCCGGTTTCATATCCTGAACTGTCATCAGCCCCCTGTGCAAGGCGTTTCATCCAATGCTGCCTTGCCCCTCATAACCACGATCGGGGTTATGGACGCCCGATTACTTTCATCGTTCTGCGTGCATACGAGGCTAAATTCAAATCTCTTTTTCGCGTCTTGTTTGGTTGGCTTGCATGGTGTGGTCTTGTACAGGGCCAATCAGATAGTGCTAGTTAGACTGTCGGCGGTTTGAAGATCCGTGTGAACGACGCCATCCGTCGTCACCACCAGTAGATGGTCGCCAACCCACTCTGCTAGGAAGATCTTTTCGAGATCAGCCAGTCCGCGGCGCGACAGTATCGCGATGAGCCATTCTTTCGAGTGCTTGAGCGCTTCCAGTTCCTTCTCCAGAATTTCGCCGCGATGAACCAGGAACTGAGCAGGTTTCTTGGTTTCCTTCTTCATGATGACGCTGACATGGCCGGTCGTCTCGATCTGGGCAAAATCGATATCATCGAAGCTGAAGATGTTCTGCATCCGCAGAGCCGTTGCGACATCCTTGAGGTCGATACGGCTCGCGTTCTCATTGAAGTTCTCAATGAGGAAAACACCATTACGGATCAGGGTGATCGGCTCGCCTATCGTGCGCTTTCTCAGATCAGGGATTTTGCGTGAGAGATAGTTGAAGAGCGCCATGAGCAGGATGCACAGGATGAGCAGGGCGATATAATGCAGGATGGGTAGCTTGTCGTTGTAGAGAATACCTCCGACAACGCCGCCCAGTATGAAGTTACCGACCAGATCGACCGCCGACATCATGGCAATCTGATTGCGCCCGGTCACATTCAGATAGGTGATGATAAGGGAAAACCCGATCACGAGCTTGAGAATAACCCAAAGATAGACAGTGATCACGCGACTCCAGTCCTTTGTTAGCTGCTTGAGATCTTCAAGAATTTTGGGCGCAGCGAGTTGCTCTAATATTGTTACATTAAAAAAATAGCACTTAAAGCACAGCCCTTTTTGCCTGTAGCAGTCAAATCCCTGATTTAAAAAATAACTTGGTTCTTGATTGGCAGATTCAGCCAGTCACCAACTGCCAGTTTGGCAACCAATCTAGTTGTTCCTCATTTGTTCTCATGTTAGGGCGCAATGAAGGAGGGCTGTCATGAGAGAGAACGCCGGGTTGGCTATGTTGCGCGACAGCATCGTGCAGATTGAGCAGCGTTATCAGCGTGGTTTTGCAGCGCTTTACCTACAGACGGGCATGGCTGCTGTTGACGAGGCGCTCAAGGGTGGGCTGCGTCGAGGGGCTGTGCATGAGTTTCTGGGGGAGGGGCATGATCAGGTGCTTTGCGCCCGCCCGACGCGTTTCATAGCGCAGATTCTGGCGCGAAGTGCGGGGCCAGTCATCTGGCTTGTGCCTGCCCTCTCCGAGAATGACCCCACAAGACAACGCGGAGCAGCGCAGGGAAGGGGCGGCAGTTCCGGCTTTACCTCCGCCCCGGTCCTGGCGGGGCTGCGTGATGCCGGGCTGGATGGCGCGCGACTGCTTTGTGTCGAGGTCGAAGCCGCACGCCTGGTCGGTACGATGGAAGATGTGCTGCGCACCAGAGGGGTGGCAGCCGTTGTGGCTGATCTGCCTGAACCATTATCCCTTACAGCCTCGCGTCGCCTTCATCTGGCGGCAGAAAAGACGATGGTCACCGGGTTTGTCGTGCATCGTCACACACAGCCTCTTTCGCCCAATTCCTGCTGGACGCGCTGGCGTATCGGCCCTGCGCGTGCCGATGCGGTCAGGGTGGGGCTGCGCTCTTTTCCCTCTGCTTCGGGGGGGCTGTCCCTTTCCCTTTTGCGACGTCGTGGGGGTGATGCCCTGTTCTGGAGGGTCGGTACAGACCATGATGCGTCGGTTTCTTTCCCTGTGGCTGCCCCACTGGCACACGACACTCTGGCACAAGGGGCATCCCGAAGCCGACCCCGCCAGACCTCTGGCCCTTTATGGTCGTGAGGGCCAGAGCCGGAAGATCATGGCGGTCAATCAGCCTGCCCGGGATTGTGGGGTGGAGAAAGGTCAGTTTCTGGCCATGGCACGCAGTCTTGTGCCGGATCTGGCAACGCATCCCGTCACGCCCGCTGCCGATGCACGCGCCTTGCACAGGCTGGCATCATGGTGCCGGTGCTTCTCACCCCTTGTCGCGGTCGATCCGCCAGATGGTCTGTGGATTGACAGCACGGGATGCGCCCATCTTTTTGGAGGTGAGGTCGCCATGCTGGAAACCGTAAGGGACAGGCTCATGGCGCAGGGGCATGCCGTTCGTGCGGCTTTGGCAGATACGGCTGGAGCGGCTCATGCTCTGGCACGATTCGGCACAAAGGAGCTGCTTTGTATTCCCTCTGGCAGCGTAGCTGCAGCACTCGATTCCCTGCCCGTCGCTGCCTTGCGGCTCGATGACGAGGAACAGTCGCGGCTTGGTCTTCTGGGAATTGGTCGTGTGTCGGATCTGCGTGCCGTGCCGCGTGCTGCGCTGACGCGCCGCTTCGGCAAGGCGGTGCTGTGTCGTCTTGATCAGGCGCTTGGGCACCAGAAAGAAGCTCTGGATTTCGATCAGCCTGCAACAGCCCTGAGCGTGAAGCGCCATCTGATGGAACCAATCGGCACGGCCGAAAGCATCGCGCAGGTCATGGACGTCCTGTGTCAGGATATCGCGACCCTCTTGCAGAAGAGGGGCCTTGGCGCGCGCCGGGTCGATCTGCTTTGCCATCGCGTGGATGACGTGGTTCAGGCAGTGCGTGTGGGAACGGCTGAGCCTGTTAACGAGGCCATGCGCCTGTCCCGCCTGCTTCAGGAGCGTATCGAGACAATCGATCCAGGGTTTGGCATCGAAGTCATGAGCCTGCATGTCGGTCACGCCCAGCCCCGCTCGCCGGTGACAGAGGAAGCCATGTTACCGGAGTCCTCCACAGGGGCAGGCGGGCTTCTTCAGGCAGGTCATCCCTCCGCGGGAGAGTCGCTGGTGGTTCTGGCAGAACGACTACGCAACAAGCCGGGTTTGCGAGCGATCTATCATCTGGCGGAAACCGATTCACCCTTCCCCGAGATGGCCCAGACACAGGGCCTTGCGCCTGTTTCATCGTTGGAAGGCGCTTCGCGGCGCTCAAATTGGCCGCGACCAACCCGGCTTTTTGCACCGCCACGCGCTATCGCCGCGCCAGAACTGACGGACCACGACGCGCCTCAGGGCTTTGTCTGGCAAGGACAGAAACTGCGTGTTTGCGGGGCTGATGGGCCGGAGCGGCTACACGGTGCCTGGTGGCAGCATCCCGCGCAGGCAGGGGCCATACGCGATTACTGGATTGTGGAAACCGAGCAAGGCGATCGCTTCTGGCTGTTTCGTCGGGGTGACGGTCAGCATCCCTGGTCGGGTGACGGGGCGTGGTTCGTCCACGGGCTGTTCTGATGACACAGGATTTTGCCTCTCCTCCGGTCATGCGTCCTGCCGAGCCTCGCGAGATTGCGGAGGCCCTCACCCATGCCCTGCGTTTTGACGGGCGTCGGCGTGTTCATGATGCTGATGAACTGATGGCGACCCTCGTGGCCGAGCGGCTGGTGGCGCATCTGGCGCGCTGCGGTTTCGTGCTCATGAAACGTGCCGATGCCGTGGCGCATGATACGAGCGGGCATCATCATCCCAATGACAGGGCAAAAGGCGAGGGGGCATGACCACGCCGCTTCATGTCACGTCCTATTATTCCTTTTTGCGTGGCGTAAGTGCGCCGCATGACCTGTTTTCTGTCGCCCAGGCCCAGGGGCACAGGGCGCTCGCGCTGACCGACCGCCATTCGGTGGCCGGCATGGTGCGCGCCCATGATGCCGCGTGTCAGAGCGGTGTAAGGCTATTGCCTGGCTGTCGGCTCGATCTGCTCGATGGCTCGACTCTTCTGGCCTATCCTGTTGATCGTGCGGGGTGGGGGGCGCTTTGCCGCCTGTTGACGCTTGGGCACCGCCGGGGTGCGCGGGACGTCTTTTCGCTCGACTGGGGAGATCTGCTTCAGGGGGCACGGGGGCTTGTTCTGGTTCTGCTGCCCGATCAGCCCGATACCCAGGCACAGCAGCAGTTTCAGCATCTGGCCCGGATCGGTGCAGCCAATAGTCAGCCAGTTTATTGCGGGCTTTCGCATCGCAATGCCCCGGGTGACCTGCTGCGCCTGCGGGCGCTGGAGGCACTGGCCGCCTCCTGTGGCGTAGCCGCCGTGGTGACGGGCGATGTGCTCTATCACGCGGCGCGCTGCCATGTTTTGCAGGATGTCGTGACCGCCATTCGTGAGAATTGTACGCTCGATACGCTGGGGGAGCGGCGTGAAAATCATGGTGACAGGGCCCTCAAGACGCCCGGTGCTGTGGCGCAGCTTTATGAGGCTTTTCCCGAAGCACTGGCCCGTGTGTCCGAAATCGAAGCGCATTGCCGCTTTTCGATGGATGATCTTTGCTACCAGTATCCGCAGGAGACTGACCGGTCGGATGAGACGCCGCAGCAGGCCCTTACCCGTTTGGTGCAGGAGGCCCTGCCAAGGCGTTATCCTGCCGGGGTGACGGATGCGGTCAGGCAGCAGATCGCCCATGAACTCGCCTTGATCGGCTCGCTTGATTACGCGCCCTATTTTCTGACCGTGCACAGCATCGTGCATCAGGCGCGTGCGCTCGATATTGTCTGTCAGGGGCGTGGCTCTGCCGCCAATTCCGCCATCTGCTATGTGCTGGGTATCACGGCGATCGACCCCGTGCGTTCCGGCCTTCTGTTCGAGCGGTTCATTTCCGCAGAGCGTCGCGAGCCCCCCGATATCGATGTTGATTTCGAAAGCGACCGGCGCGAGGAAATCATCCAGTGGATCTATCGCCGCTACGGTCGCAGCCATGCAGCGCTGTGTGCCACGCTCATGCGCTATCGCCCCAAGGGGGCCTTGCGCGAGACAGGCAAGGTGCTGGGGTTGAGCGAGGATCTGCTGGGCCTACTCTCAAAATACCTTGCCTCGTCGCTGGGAGATCCGGAACAGCTCAAGGCACGTGCGGCGGAGCTGAACCTCAATCTGTCAGATCGACGCCTGGCGCTGACCCTGCGTGTGGCTGCCGAGCTGGTGGGCATACCACGCCAGCTTGGCACCCATCCGGGGGGCTTCGTGCTGACCCGCGACCGGCTGGATGAACTCGTGCCCATTCAGCCTGCTGCAATGGAGGATCGGCAGATCATCGTCTGGGATAAGGACGATATCGACATTCTCAAGTTCATGAAGGTCGATGTGCTGGGTCTGGGCATGCTGGGATGTCTGCGCCGGGGGTTCGAGCTTCTGGCTGAGCATCGCATCCGCCAGCTCGATATGGGCTCGGTACCGCCTGAAGATGACGCGACCTATGCCATGATCCGCCGTGCCGACACGCTGGGCACATTCCAGATCGAGAGCCGCGCCCAGATGTCCATGCTGCCGCGCCTCAAACCCAGGACGTTCTATGATCTCGTCATTCAGGTAGCCATCGTGCGCCCGGGTCCCATCCAGGGTGATATGGTCCATCCCTATCTGCGACGGCGTGAGGGGATCGAACTGCCGGATTACCCGCAGCCGGAACTCAGACAGATTCTTGGCAAGACCCTGGGTGTCCCCCTGTTTCAGGAGCAGGCCATGCAGGTGGCCATCAAATGCGCTGGCTTCACGCCCGGTGAGGCCGATCAGCTGCGCCGCTCCATGGCGACATTCAAGTTCACTGGCGGGGTCTCGCATTTCAGAACGAAGCTGATCGAGGGCATGGTTGCCAATCATTATGATCGCGCATTTGCCGAACGCACCTTCCGCCAGCTTGAAGGCTTCGGGTCCTATGGCTTTCCCGAAAGCCATGCGGCGAGTTTTGCTCTGGTGGCCTATGTCTCGAATTATCTGAAATGCCACCATCCCGATGTGTTTTGCGCGGCCCTGCTCAATTCGCAGCCTATGGGATTTTATGCCCCGGCTCAGGTGGTGCGTGACGCGCGCGAGCATGGCGTGACCGTGCACGCTATCGATATCAATGCCTCGCGTTGGGATTGCGTGCTTGAGCCTGACCGGGGCAAGCGAACACTGGCCGTGCGTCTTGGTTTTCGCTTTGTGAAGGGCCTGTCGAACGATCACGCGGCCAAACTGATCGCCCATCGCTTTCCGGCCTATGAGTCGCTCGATGATGTCTGGCGTCGTGCTACCATTCCTGTCTCGGCGCTTGAGGCGCTGGCGGCAGCAGATGTCTTTCGCAGCCTCGATCTTGATCGGCGTGCCGCACTCTGGGCCATCAAGGGGCTGGCGGATACGGTTCTGCCGCTTTTTGCCGCGGCCGATCGCAAGCTCAATCGCCCCGGCCCCGAAGTGATCGAGCCTGATTACGCCCCCCGCCCCATGAGCGAGGGTCGTGAGGTCGTAGAAGATTACAACACGCTCGGCCTGACCTTGCGCCAGCACCCGCTGTCGTTTCTGCGTCCGCAACTGGCTGAGCGAGGCATGGTAACCTGTGCCGATCTGCGCCGGTTGCGCGATGGCAGCCGTGTAGTGGTGCCGGGGCTGGTTCTGATGCGTCAGCGCCCAGGCACGGCCCATGGCGTGATGTTCATGACGCTGGAGGATGAAACCGGCACAGCCAATATCATCATCTGGAAAGACCGGGCCGAAGCCCAGCGTCGCATTGTGATTGGTGTCAACGCTGTGGCCTGCCACGGAACGCTCCAGCGTGAAGGAGAGGTCATTCACGTGGTGATGCAGCGTCTGGAGGATATTACGAATATGATGCGCTCTATTGCCGTGTCCGAGGAAGAAGAGGGGGCGGTGGCACCTAGATTGAAGGCGCGGGACTTTCACTGAGATAGAGACTTGTTTCTTCTTTTTGGAAAAAACTAAGCAATCTTTTGGTCTTTCTGTTATCTTCAAGCATAGATTTGGGGACAGGATAAGATAATGAATTATGATCCTGCTGTTTTGCAGAAAATACTGACAATACCGGAGCTGGCGGAATTTGATTTGTCCTTCAAGCCCATGTTCGGCGGGATCATGGGATATGCCGGCGGCAAGGTCTTTGCTTCCCTCTCCAATGTCGGCCTGGCCCTGAAGATGAGCGGCAAGGATCGTGAGGCTCTTCTGGCACTCCCCGGTGCCTGTGCCCTACGTTATGAACCGGAAAGCGCTCCCAGCAAGACCTATGTCGTTGTGCCGGAGTCTCTGCATACGCGTCCGGATGAGCTGAAAATCTGGGTAGAGCGCTCTATTGCGGCGCTTCCTGCAGCAAAGCCACGCCGCTAGGAAAGAAAGGCAGGGCGTTCGTGCTGTTGCCGTGTTCGGCTCGAGGTGAAATTTGCTGCTTTCCCGCAGGGGGGCGAGCCTCTTCGCTGACGGTCGATCACGCTGGGAGGTTGCAGGGCTTACCTATGCTCGCCATGATTATGAACTCTCTGACGCAGCCTTACATCTGGTCTTTGCAGAGTGTGTGTCAGCATCGCAGAAAAGACTGTGCAAAATCGTAACGGATGGGCACTCTTGCCTGATGCGCTGTTTCTTGCCTCTGACTGCTCTATTTTTTTCCTCTTCGACGATGGCGGCCACTGCGCCCTCCCCTGCGCCGAGTCCTGCCGAGATTGTCGATGCCGCGCCCGCCACAGCGTGGCGTGATGTGGCACCAGAGCGTTTGCTCATCATGAAGCTGGCCGATGGGGACCGCGTGGTGATCGAACTCGCGCCTGAATTTGCCCCTGTGCATGTGGCCAATGTCGTGCGTCTTGCCCGGTCCCATCAATGGGATGGCGGTGCGATCACCCGAGTGCAGGATAATTATGTCGTGCAGTGGCGTGTGCATGACAAGGCGTCCCCCTTACCCGAAGGGTTCGTGGCTCATCCGTCTGCCGAATATGAGCGGTCTCTTGAAGGGCTGGACTACACACGACTCCCTTACCCTGACCCCTATGCCGCAGAGTCCGGCATAGCATCGGGCTGGCTCGTCGGGCGCGAGGGCGCGCAGGTCTGGCCAGCGCAATGCTATGGTGTGGTCGGTGTCGGGCGGGACATGCCGCCCGACACCGGGGATGGGCGTGAACTCTATGTAGTCAATGGCGAGGCACCGCGTCAGCTTGATCGCAATCTGGCTGTCGTCGGGCGCGTGCTGCAAGGCATGGAGCATCTGAGCGCCTTGCCAAGAGGTGCCGGGAAACTCGGTTTCTATACTGATCCGCATCAGAATGTGCCGATCGCAAGCATGACGCTGGCTGCGGACCTCCCCTCTGGGGAGCGTCCGGTCTTTCAGGTAATGCGTGTCGAAAGCAGAAGCTTTTCACGCTATCTTGCTGCGCGCGCTGCTCGTCAGGATCCTTTCTTTGTGCGGCCTGCCCATGGAGTGGCCTTGTGCAACGCGCCGATCCCTGCTCGGGAAAAAACTGCAGATCATTCGTGACCCTGCACCTGATTTCAGGCTGACAATCGATCAAGGCCTGCTCACGCCGTCATATCTGGTTGCGCGGGTCATTTTTATGGGGCCATGCCATGCAGATGGTGAGGCTTCAGATGATCATTATAGCCGGCTCTCCAACACTGGAGCGTCGCCGAGGTAGTATCTTGCCGGGTGCTCTATCAAGCGGAGAAGAGGGCGAAGCCCTGAACGGTCGACCCGGGTGCAACAACGACCAGAAGCTCTCGATCAGGCTGTGTCTAAAATGTCTTGATGCAGCCCCATTTCCGTTATAGCGCCATTAATTCCTTTTTCGTATCGATGCGTATCGTTAATGCTTCTCTCTCTTCCGTTATTGATGGCGGAGGGTACCGTAGAGGCGCATTAACGTGTCATTCAGATTTCAAGCAGCATCCATATTCTTCATGGCCCTTTCAGGTTTGGCGGCAGGGCAGGCTTTGGCTTCCTCACTGCCCGATGGGTATCAGCCTACTGTCTCCGCACGCGTCGGTACGCTTGGTATCGGTCCCGAGGTCAGTATCCGTATTCCCAATTCACATTGGGGATTTCGCGGAAACATGAATTTCTTCACCTATAACGATTCTTCTATTTATCATCATCGCTTCACAAACAATGATCCTGCAACCGGCTATGATCTTGATGCGCAGTTCGGCGGGTCGTTCAGGTTCTTCAACGGCGGGCTGACTACCGATTTCTATCCTCTTGGTTCCGGTCTGCGCGTTTCGCTTGGTGTTTATGGTGTGGGTAACCGCGTTACGGCGCGCGCAACACCGACGGGTGACGCCCGCATAGGGCGTCGTATTTATGACGTGCAGGATGCCGGTAGCGTTTCGCTCAAGGCAATTCCCAATCAGGTCGCACCTTATATCGGGTTCGGTTACGCAGGCCGTATTGTGAGTAATATCGTCTTTTCGGTTGATGCCGGTATTCTGGCCGAAGGTAACCCCAAGGTTTCCATGACAACCGCAGGGCCGGCTGCTTCCCTGCCTTCATTCACAGACAGTGTTGAACGGGAGCGACGTCGTATCCAGCACGATGTCAATATTCCGGTCTATCCGGTTCTGGAACTTGGTCTGGGCTATCGTTTTTAGAGTTTAGGAAGAGCCCCAAATCCTGCCTTGCCAGTCTGATGAGCGGCTGACCGTCAAGGCAGGGTTTGTGTCGGTAACGCGACCAAGGCCGCCGGACTGGCTCCGATGGTCAGGTCAGGTTCTACGCTCGGCGCTGATTATAGACATCGACGCAGACGGCACCGAGTAGCACCAGTCCCTTGAGCACCTGCTGATAATCGATGCCAATACCCAGGATCGACATGCCGTTATTCATGAGACCCATGATCATGGCACCGATCACGGCGCCTCCAACGCGCCCGACACCACCATAGGCGGAGGCCCCGCCGATGAAGCAGGCGGCAATCACGTCAAGCTCGAAGCCAAGTCCGGCCTTGGGTGTGGCGGTGTTCAGCCTTGCAGCAAAGATCAGGCCGCCAAGAGCAGCCAGTACGCCCATATTCACGAAAGTGAGGAAGGTGAGGCGCTCGGTGCGTATGCCCGAAAGCGCTGCGGCGCGCACATTACCACCCACCGCGTAGATCTGCCGCCCCAGCGTGGTGCGGCTGGTCATGAAGCTGTAGAGCGCGATCAACATGGCCATGATGATCAGAACATTGGGCAGGCCACGATAGCTGGAAATCAGGGTTGCGAGATAAACGATGATCCCGAAAACGGCGATGTTTTTGCCGATGAAGAGCGGCATGGGCTCGACATCAATGTCGTTGCGCTGATAACGCGCCCGCGCCCGGACCGAGCCAAGCACCATGGCCGCCGCCACGATGACGCCCAGAATGAGCGAGGTCGGGTTGTAATGCCCGATTTTGGGCAGAAACTCGGGAATGAAGCCGGAGGAAAGCTTCTGGAAAACGGTCGAGAAAGGCCCGAGGGACTGGCCGCCCAGCAGGGCCAGGGCCAATCCCTTGAAAACCAGCATCCCTGCCAGTGTCACGATGAAGGACGGGATCTTGAAATAGGCTATCCAGTAGCCCTGTGCCGCCCCGATCAGCGCGCCAGTGGCCAGACAGGTCAGTGTCGTCACGACGACGTTGCAGTGCCATTGCACCATCAACACCGCTGCCACGGCCCCTGTAAAACCAGCGACCGAGCCGACCGACAGATCGATATGGCCCGAGATGATCACCAGCAACATACCCAGCGCCATGATGACGATGTAACTGTTCTGGAGCACCAGATTGGTCAGGTTCAGCGGACGAAGCAGGGTCCCGTTGGTCACGATCTCGAAAAACAGCCCGATCGCGACCAGCGAGATGAACATGCCGTATTCGCGCAGATTATTGCGGATGAACCGCCCCATTGCGCTATTGCCCAGCTTGTGGCCACCCGGTGCACCACCGGTGGGGCCGGTATCGCCAGCAGGAGAGAGCGGATTGCCGGGGAGGAGAATATGTTCGCTCATGGTTGTTACGTTCCCGCAGCGAGAGAGGAAACAGCGAGATTGGCTGTCTCGCCTGGAATGGTGGCAATCGGCATGGATTCAGATGTGCTGCGCACGATGGCGCGCATGATCTTTTCCTGACTGGCTTCCTCGCGGGTGAACTCACCTACAAAGCGCCCTTCATTCATCACGCAGATACGGTCGCATATGCCGAGCAATTCAGGCATTTCGGATGAAATGACCACGCAGCCCCGACCGCTATCGGCCATCTGCTGGATCAGGGCATAAATCTCGTATTTGGCCCCGACATCGATGCCACGCGTGGGCTCATCCAGAATGAGCACGTCGGGATTGGTGAAGAGCCATTTCGACAGCACCACTTTCTGCTGGTTGCCGCCCGAGAGCTTGCCCGCCATCTGCTGCACATCGGGCGAGCGTATGCGCATCTTGTTGCGATAATCCTGCGCGATACGCAGCTCGGCAATGTCATCAATGACGCCATGATGAGCGATGCCGCGCAGTTCGGCCAGGGAGATGTTGTGGCGTATCTCGTTGCTCAGATGCAGCCCGAGCTCCTTGCGATCCTCGGTGACATAGGCGAGCCCGACCGCAATGGCGCGGCTGACAGTAGAGACATCGACCGCCTTGCCGCGCATGGTGACATCACCCGATATACGCGTGCCGAAGGAGCGCCCGAACAGGCTCATGGCAAATTCCGTGCGCCCCGCACCCATGAGGCCGGCAATACCCACGATCTCGCCTGCGCGGACGTGGAAATCGACATGGCGTATGACCTGACGGTCGGGGTGGAGGGGGTGCCAGGCCGACCAGTCGTGAACCTCCATCAGCATTTCGCCAATGCGCGGCGTATGCGGTGGGTAGCGATGTTCCAGATCGCGATTGACCATGAGACGGATGATCTCGTCTTCATCCGCAGAGCCGTTGCGGCAGTCGATTGTGCCGACACTGCGCCCGTCGCGCAGTACGGTGATACGATCAGCCACGCGTGAGATCTCATTCAGCTTGTGCGATATAAGAATGGACGACAGCCCCTCTGCCTTGAAGGCAAGGAGCAGATCGAGCAGGGCTGCACTGTCACGCTCGTTCAGGCTGGCTGTTGGCTCATCCAGAATGAGCAGGCGCACCTTTTTCGAGAGCGCCTTGGCAATCTCGACGAGTTGCTGCTTGGCCACGCCCAGATGCGTGACGAGTGTTTCGGGTGCATCCGTCAGCCCGACCTGACGCATCAGATCACGTGCCCGCACACGCGCTACGTCGCGGTCGATCACGCCAAAGCGGCCCGGCGGGTGGGTAATGAAGATGTTTTCCTGCACCGAAAGCAGCGGAATAAGCGCCAGTTCCTGATGGATGATGATAATGCCAAGCGCCTCGGAGCCGTTGATATCGGCAAAGCGGCGCTCTTCACCATCGAACACGATCTGCCCGTCATAGCTCCCGGCGGGGTATACCCCGCTCAGGATTTTCATCAGGGTCGATTTGCCTGCGCCATTTTCGCCGCAGAGTGCATGAATCTCGCCAGGCTCGACCGAAAAACTGACATCGCTCAGCGCCTTTACGGGACCGAAACGCTTGGCGATTTTCCTCATTTCAAGAATGGGGCTCATGGCGCTACTCGATCTGGCTTGCGGTGTAATAGCCGCTGTCAATCAGGGTCGGACGGATGTTGGCCTTTGTCACCACAACAGGCGTCAGGAGATAGGCGGGCACGATCTTGACACCGTTATTGTAGCTCTTGGTGTCATTCACAGGCACGGTCTTGCCAGCCAGCATGGCATCGACCATATCGGCCGTCACGCCGGCGAGCTTGCGCGTGTCCTTGAAGATCGAGGAATACTGGTCACCCGCGAGGATGGATTTGACGGAAGGAATTTCGCAGTCCTGCCCGCTGACATAGGCCATCCGCGTGTCGCCACTGCCATAGCCTACGCCCTTGAGCGAGGAGATGATGCCAATGGAGATGCCGTCATAGGGCGACAGCACGGCGTCGAGATGACGGTCGGTGTAATAGGCGCTCAGCAGGTTATCCATGCGCGATTGCGCTGTAGCGCCGTCCCAGCGCAGGGTGGAAACCTTGTCCATGGTCTTCTGGCCGGACGGAATGACCAGCTTGCCACTATCCAGATAGGGCTTGAGCACCGACATGGCGCCATTGAAGAAGAAATAGGCATTGTTGTCGTCCGGTGAGCCACCGAAAAGCTCGATGTTGAAAGGCCCCTTCGCGTCGGGTAGCCCGAGTGCCTTTACCAGAGAACCTGCCTGGAGCACGCCCACCTGAAAATTATCGAAGGTGGCGTAGTTGCTCACATCGGGTGAATTGCGGATCAGGCGGTCATAGGCAATGACCTTCACACCACGCTGTGCGGCCTTGTGCAGTGTGTCGGATAACGTGGTGCCGTCGATGGCAGCGATCACCAGAACTTTGTCACCCTTGGCGACCATGTTCTCGATTTGCGAGACCTGATTGGGCACGTCGTCATCGGCATATTGCAAATCGGTATGATAGCCGCGCGATTGCAGGGTTTTGACGATGTTGTTGCCATCCGCAATCCAGCGCGCGGACGACTTGGTAGGCATGGCAATGCCGACGGTGGGCTTGTCGTCGGCATTGGCGCGCCCCAGACCGGCCGGGCCAAAAAGCGCGGTGGTAACGAGGGCAAGAGAGGCAAGACCGGTACTGATTCTGCTCATGACGTGACGTCCAAAATTCCGGTCACAAGCCGCGCTGGGCATGATGCGGGCTGCGACAGAGATAACGGCGGGAGAGAGAGGTCGAGATTTTATGAAAGGATGCGTCGGAAAGCTCTCGCGCTCCCCTAGGGCAGATTGATAAGCAAACCGACGCTCGAGAGAAAATCCGGCAGGGAGGGCGATCCCTGTATGCAAAAAGCCTTCTGCAAAGGTGATTATGTTACGCCTCACGAAACAAAAGAGTGTAACATGAAATGAGTTAATCATATCATTTTGACGTTATAAATAACATAATTAACGTTTCACGCTAACGTGATAAGGATATTCCGATACGGTCTTCTCGCCTGATGCCTGATGCCTGATGCCTGATGCCTGATGCCTGATGCCTGATGCCTGATGCCTGATGCCTGATGCCTGATGCCTGATGCGGTAGCAACCTGCATGTGGCGTCTGGGGATCTTTACGTTAACTACCGTAAAAAAAGAGTCTCTGGTCGGATGCGTAAATCGACCTGTTCTGCAAATTCTCAATGGAATTCTTTAAAAATTATGATTGGTAGAAATTATTGATTGATAACTACTTTGTAATTAGTAAACATTCAAAACGAGCGCACCGATATGTGAGCATAGTACAAACATATAATATTATTACCATTAATTATTGAAACATTCACTTATTTACTATACGAACATAATTTGTCTAAACATTAGTAAATCGACGCCCAGAGCGAAAGATACCAGATTCATGAATACATCTACTGATGCCCAGTTTGATGGAAGCCAGACCTATGCAATCGATGGCGGTATTTTCTTGATCAAGACATCTGATCTACCTACCAGCCTGTCATTTTATGAATATGAGCTGGATATTGGCGCCGAGGGCGGAACAGTTGATGTCGACGTCAACATGCTGACTGCCCCTGGGCAATACTGGGTGATCAACGTCAATTTGCCGCCGGGGAGCACCGGGGTGGATTTTTATTTTCGAGTGCTCAACAACGCGAACGACTCAATATGGGTCTCGACGAGTTATGATCGCCAGAGCAATACGACGAGCATGTTTTTTAGCACCAAGAACATGTCGGGCGAACCTTCCTATATTGAACTTGTTCTGCCTGGCCGTCCTTTCAGTAATTCTTATGGCCCCAATGGTTTTCTGCCGCCGGGTACCGAAATGTACAATGTGGGCCCGGCTTACTGCTTTCTTGAAGGTGCAATGATCGAGACAGATAGCGGTGAAGTGCGTGTCGAGAACCTTGTTCCCGGTCAGAAGGTCATGACCTACGACGCCCTTGGTTCACGACTGGGCTTGCGTGACATCACCTGGACGGGGCGGGATACGGGTACGATCGGGCATACCGGGCATGATGATCTCGACCATCGCCCCATCTGCATTCTGAAGGATGCGTTTGCCAGGGGCGTGCCGCATGAGACACTGCGTGTGACCCCCGAACACTGCTTCCTGATCGACGGTGTGCTGCTTCCGGCCCGGATGCTGGTCAATCACCGGTCTGTTTTCTATGTGACAGATGTGGTGCGCTATCCCTATTTTCATTTCAAGACCGAAGGTCATGCCATTGTCAGGGCGAATGGTGTCCTGACCGAAACCCTGCGTGATGATGTGCGCCAGTTTGTGCGTCGCAGTCCCGGAAGGAAGCCTGAAGATGCAGGGCTGAATGCGTTGACCGAGGCGGCGTTTGCGGCACCACTATGCACGGATCACGGGCTGGCCCGGATCATTCATACCCGTCTGGATGAACAGGCAACGGCCATGGGTTTGCAGGCGCACACCTGCATGAGAATGCTTGAGCATGATGCCGGACTTCATCTGGTTCTGGCAGATGGACGTCGCCTCGACCCGATCCGTCTCAATGAACGCTGGGCGGTGTTCTCTTTGCCTGCGGGTCAGAGTGCCATTCAGATCGTTTCACGCCATGCGCGCCCTTGTGACACACACGGCCCCTATCTGGATGACAGGCGCGACCTTGGGGTGCGCGTGGGCGAGGTCACCCTGTTCGGGTCTGACACAACGCGCTCTGTCACAGCCCATCTCGACAATCACGCTGTTCCGGGCTGGTATGATGAAGGGGCAGGCGTACAGTCGCGCTGGACGAATGGCCGGGCTTTGCTGCCCCTCGGTGAGGCGCTGGGTACACAGGCTCTTCTGACAATCGAGGTGCTGGAGACGGCGCTGTATCTCCAGGATTATTCGACAGGGACGGTCGCCAGCGAGCAGGTTGCGGCCTGACGTGAATCCGGATGGGACAGAAGGCAGAATCTCCTGCCTCTTGCCTCCCTGTCCTGCACGACATGGGCGGCATCAGGCATCGTGTTCTCGTGCCGCATGATCTCGGTGCAAAAGGCAGTCCACCTGTTGCTTCAGGGAGGCTGATCGTTCCCTGTTTCGCCATGGGTCAGAAAGTCGACAGGGCGAACAGGACAGGCGGCATGGCCAGACAGGGCCCTGCTGGACGCCATGAAAAATTGTCGAAAGGATATGCTCGGTCAGGGTGAGCACGTCCCGGTTGATGATGAGGCCAAGCAGAGGCCAGTGTCGTCTGACGGCAAGGCGTAACGGGTGCATGAGGAAACACTCCTCGTATCATCGAGACATATTATGGGGGGATGCGGGCGCGCGGGTCTCAGTGCCGAACCGGCCCCCTCGGTCTGGACGATGGGCGTGTGAAAGGCATCGGCAATCAGCCGGAGAGCGGTCGGGTGATGAGGCCCGACCTGTGCATCTCCTCATCCATCAGATTCGCTGCGAGATGGAAGGCGCGCCGGGCATGGGCGTAGGGCAGCCATTGCCCCATCATGTTCCATGGCATGCCGTTATTATAGGTCGCGATGGCCATAAGCGTGCTTCCGTTGCGCGCATCAATGGCCAGAAGTTCCTCGCTGGCACCCCCCGGTGCTGGCGGGGGAATGGGGGGCAAGCCGCCTCCTGCGGCGCCAGCCGCAAATCCGGCGATAATCGGCAAGGCATTATAGTACCATTGGCTGCGACGCAGATTGGTGATGGCTGCTCTGATGCGGATTGTGCCAGGCGGCAGGGTGGCAAGGCCGGTCTCGTTCAGAATCACCAGATCCTTGCCCAGCGTCTTGTGCAATTCGTCCTCGAAGGCCCGTATTACGCGTTGCTGTGCTTGAGGGGAGAGATGGGCGGCCTTGCTCGTCGGGCGCCATTGCACTGGCTCGATCACTGCATAACGGTAGATGACCCCGGCCGGTGCCTTGGGAGCAAAAACCAGATCATCACCGTGATTGTCAGGATGGGCCATCAGCCCATAGGTCTCAGGCGCAATGAAACCGGTCTTCGTGGTTCCCTGTCCGGCGCAGGCGGTCAGCGCCATCATGCCGGTTATCAGGACGGGATACAGTAAACCGGGGTTTATCCGCCGTGGTGAGGTGGGTTTGCGGGCCAGAGAACGGGTGAGGGAACGAATGGCGTAAGGCAGGCGAAACATGGTCAGGCGCGTCTCCCGGGCAGGAAAGGCGGCGCAATCTCCTGACAGACAGGGGACGAGCCGGGTGATTTCCCTCTTTCTGCCAGTCGCGTCTTTCTGCGTTATGTCCCGTCTGTGGCCATGTGGAAATATTGGCGTCTTTCAGTCGGAAGCGGGCAACAGAACACGCACACGCAATCCCCCTTCCGCCCGGTTATCGATGATGATATCGCCGCCCAGACCGCGCATGACGGTACGGGCCGATGTGAGACCAAGCCCAACCCCGCCAGTCTGCCGGTTGCGCGACTTGTCCAGCCGGAAATACGGTTCGAACACGGCATCGAGCGCGTCGGGTGGAATACCTGGGCCCTGATCGAGAATGGTGACGACCCAGCCCGTCGCCCGAATCCCTGCGGGTGATGCGTCTGTCATATCGCCTGGTGCGAGGGTGATTTGCGGCGGCGTTGCATATTTGATCGCGTTCTCGACCAGATTGGTGAAAACGCGCTTCATGGCGTGAACCGGACCGCGATATCCCACCCTACCCGGATTGTCGTAACGCACATCATGCCCCTGATCGCAGAAATCATAGGCGACGGTTTCAAGCAGCCCGGAAAGATCGAAAGCCGTCTGTGTTTCATGGGAGGCATCGTCGCGGAAGAACGACAAGGCGCCATCGATCATGGCCTGCATCTCGTCAACATCGCGAAACAGCAGTTTCTGTTGCGTCGGGCAATCAATGAACTCTCCGCGTAGTCTGATACGCGTGAGCGGCGTGCGCAGATCATGCGAAATGGCAGCAAGCATCGTGGTACGATCAAGGATGAACTTCGCAATACGCGCCTGCATGGCGTTGAGCGTCACCGCTACCTGACGGATCTCTCTGGGTCCCGCTTCGCTGACACGTGCATAGTTTGGCTGCGCATCGAGCCGGCGGACTTCGTGGGCCAGATATTCGATCGGGCGTGAAAGCTGGCGTGAGGCGATGAGTGACACCGCGATGATCCAGACAAACAGCATTATGCCTTCCAGCATGAGGCGCTGAAAGGCGTAAAGCCCCCAGAAACGCTGAAGGGCAACACAAAGCACCCAACTGCCGTCATCGAGCTGGATCCCGACGAAATACGCGTCGTGATACAGCGAACGGTCATAGGGCAGGCCGGGGAGGGTAGAGACAGGGTTATCTTCCTGAAACACCGCGATGGCAGGAGGCTTTTGCCCCAGAAACGGGCTCAGGAAATGCCAGCTCTCCTCAATCTCGCTGCGACGGTAATGTCCCGCGGCCAGAGCCTTCGCGAGCGGCGAAGCTTTTGGGTACCACCCGAAATGGATCTGTCTTGATTGCGCTGCTGCCAGCAGCGTTTCCCTGTCAGTGGCGGGGGCTACCCGCACCATGCGAAGCACGGCCCCAACCTCTCTCACCATACCGGTGGCTTCAATATCAGGCTTGCTCCACGGGCCGCCAAATTCGACAAAGACCGCGAGCAACAGCAGCGTTATCCCGGCGGCAAGGGCCACGGTGACAATCAGGCGGCGGGAGATGGTGTCCTGTGTGAAAACGCGATCAGGGGGAAGCCTCGCCCATCTCATCGTTTCACCGCAGCGGTGAACATATAGCCGCCATTGCGTACGGTGCGTATGAGGGTTGGATTTCTGGGATCGTCCTCCAGCTTGGCGCGCAGGCGGCTGACCTGCACGTCGATACTGCGATCAAAGGCGGCATGGTCGGGGCCGCGAGCCATATCCATCAGCTGGTCCCGCGTGAGAACGCGTTGCGGGTGTTCGACAAAGGTCAGCAGCAGATCGAATTCACCCCCCGAGAGCGGGACGAGCGACTGGTCCTGCGCGCGCAGTTCGCGACGGGCAACATCCAGAACCCAGCGACCAAAACGAAGGACAGGGCGCAGCGACGGGGTTGTCTCGCCCGGCGTGGCAGCACGACGCAGAACAGCCTTGACCCGGGCCAGAAGCTCGCGCTGGTCAAATGGCTTTGTCAGGTAATCATCGGCCCCGATCTCGAGCCCCACAATACGGTCAGTCAGATCGGCCATGGCCGAAAGCATGATGACCGGGATGCGGGATCGGGCACGCAGGCGCTGGCACAGGCTGAACCCGTCCTCGTTGCGAAGCATGATATCGAGAATCACCAGATCGACCGGCTGCCTGCCCAGAATGGCAAACATGGTCTCGCCCGTTTCCGCCGTGGAGACCTGATAGTGATGCTTTTGCAGAAAACTGCCGAGAAGGGTCAGGATATCCTGGTCGTCATCGACAAGAAGAAGATGAGGCATTGGGGTCATCCCTCGATCGTATCACGCAGGCTCGTCCCCATGATGTCAGCAACGGACATGATGTTTCAAGTTGCAAACAATCGGATAGAACGACGCTCCGGGTCACAGGGGAAAGGCGCGCGTCGCCCTGTCCTCTCCGAGCTTTGCATCTCCTTTGATAAACCTGCTAGGAAATGAGCGACGGTGCCTCGCAAGGGGTGAAAAGGGAAGCAGGTTCGTGCCATGTGCATCAGTCCTGCGCTGCCCCCGCAACTGTAGGTGGTATGTCATTGCCGTCGCAGCCCACTGGTGACCATGCCGGGAAGGGGGCGGCAATGCCGGGCAACCGGGACCATGAGCCAGGAGACCTGCCGTCGCGTCACTGATTTCACGATCCGGCGGGGTGCCCGGAGCGCGACAGACCATGAACCCGCACCCGTCATCGCGGGGCGGCTTATGGCAGGCCGGGATATCCCGGCAATCATCCTAGTGCCCTGTTGCGCCCGTTCTACGGGCCTGGTCCGGGATTGCTCATGGCCGAACCGATAACATCTTGCGATACGCCTCCCGTCATTCATGTCTGCCTCACCTGCAGGGACGGGGGTGAGGCGCTGCACGAGGCCCTCTTGCAGCAGGCGACCATCGCCGGTGTGCGTGTCGAGGGGGTCAAATGTCTTGCGGCGTGCCAGCGGGGCTGCACCGCCACCCTGTCCATGCCCGGCAAATGGTCGTGGCTTCTGGGAGGGTTGAGGCCCGACCTGGCGGAGGATCTGATGATCTATGCCAAGGCCTATGAACACTCGCGCTCAGGAACGGTCATGCCTTCAAAGCGTCCTGAAAGCCTGCGCGATATCATTCTGGGGCGTTTTCCTGGCCAGTTGTCGCCGTCGGGCGAACCTCATCAACCCGCTGCACCTGCCCAACCTGTCGCATCTGAAAGACTGTCATGAGCAAGATACCTGTTACCATCATCACCGGCTTTCTCGGCGCGGGCAAAACCACCTTGCTGCGTCACCTGATCGAGAAATCGGATGGCCGCCGCATCGCGATAGTGGTCAATGAATTCGGGTCTCTGGGCATCGATGGCGAGACCCTGCGTGGGTGCAGTATTCCGAACTGCCCTGAGGAAGATATCGTCGAGCTGACCAATGGCTGCCTGTGCTGCACTGTGGCGGATGATTTCATCCCCACCATGGAAGCCCTACTCGATCGCCCGACCCCGCCCGATCACATTGTCATCGAGACCTCGGGTCTTGCCTTGCCGAAGCCGCTGCTCAAGGCGTTCGGCTGGCCGAGCGTGCGCACGCGCATGACGGTGGATGGCGTGATTACCGTGGTGGATGCCCCGGCAGTGGCCGATGGCCGCTTTGCCGATGACCCGGAGGCCGTGGCGAAGCAGCGCGAGGAAGATGAATCGCTCGACCACGATAACCCGCTGGAAGAGGTTTACGAGGATCAGCTGGATTCAGCCGATCTGGTCATCCTCAACAAGACGGATCTGCTGGATGACGCCGCCCTTACTGCGGTCGAGGCCGGTCTTGCTGCACGCAAGCGTCGGGTGCGCGTGATTCGTGCCCGTGAAGGGCGTGTCGATCCGGCTGTGCTGCTCGGCCTTGCCGCTGCGGCAGAGGACGATCTGGCAGCACGCCCCTCGCATCATGACGGGGCGGATGAGCATGAGCATGACGATTTCACGAGCTTCGTGCTGAGCCTGCCCGAGCAGGCCAGTGCCGAAGCCTTTATCGCCAGACTTGAGAAGGTGGCGCGTGAGCATGATGTGCTGCGTATGAAAGGCTTTGCCCGCGTGGCAGGCAAGAGCCTTCGTTTAAGCGTGCAGGCGGTGGGCGCGCGTATCCGACATGCCTATGAGCAGGGCGAGGCGCCAGAGGGCAGGCTGGTTGTGATCGGTCTGCACGGGCTTGACCCCAAGGCTGTGCAGCGCAGCTTCGACGCAGGCTGAGCCGTGCATATTCTCTTTCGGGAAACGCATGATCTGGATGGGCAGGCTGTGGCCGAGGACCTCGCCCACACGCCAGCCGATCTTGTCCTGCTGTCGTTTTCCGAGAGTGACCTGCTGGGCCTGCGCGATGTGCACAGGGCGTCAGACCCCAGTTTGCAGGTCGCCACCCTGTCGCGCCTGCGTCATCCCCTGTCGGTTGATCTTTATCTGGAGCAGACGGTTGCCCATGCACGTTGCGTGGTGGTGCGCTTGCTCGGGGGTACCGAATACTGGCGTTACGGCGTGGATGAACTGAGGCTCGTCTGTCGGGAAAAGGCTGTTCCACTGGCCTTCATCACCGGGGAGGCCACGCCGAATACTGCACTCGAAAGCCTCTCAAGCATCGCGCCCGCCCAGTGGGCCCGGCTCGACAGCCTGTTTCGAGAGGGCGGAACACGTAATCTGCGCTGTGCGCTTACCCTCATGGGGGCCATTGCCGGATTGAATGCGGATGACGGGGCCGAGGCCGAAAAGCTGCCTGAGGCCGGAATTTACCGTTGCCTGAACACGGGCGTCTCCTGTCGGGCTCTGGTCGTGTTCTATCGCGCCCACCTCCTTTCTGCCGATCTCGATGGGATCGATGCGCTGGCAGAGGCGATCGCAGCTGCCGGATGCGGGGTCGATCTGGTGTATGTCTCGTCGCTTCGCGCGGCCAAAGTCGTGCCTTTTCTCGACCGGTGGCTTGTGGACGAGCCCCCTGACATCATTCTGAATGCCACGTTCTTCGCCTCTCGTGGGGATGATGGCGGGGCATCGGTTTTAGAAGCAGCGGGTGTGCCCATCGTCCAGCTGCTCCAGCCGGGCACGACGCTTGAAGGATGGCGCAAGGCCGCCCGGGGGCTGTCACCGTCCGATCTAGCCATGCAGATCGTCCTGCCCGAATTTGACGGTCGTCTTTCAGGGGCACCCATATCGTTTCGCGATGAGGCACCGCCCGGCCTGCCAGCGCGGCGCGTGGCTTATGCCCCCGGTATTGCGCAAATTGTGCGCCAGATGCAGGGCTGGTTGCGTCTGGCAGCCGAAACGCCGGGCGAGCGGCGTCTGGCGCTTATTCTCTCTGATTATCCCGGTGCCGAAGGGCAGGCCGCCCACGCTGTTGGGCTGGACAGTTTTGCCAGTGTCGAGGCCATCGCCACCATGCTGGCCAGTGCGGGATACGACGTGCCACCTCTCGTCGCATCAGAGCTGCCAGACAGATTGTGCCGCGCCGCGCCCACTCTCATCATGAGCGCCGACGCCTATCGGGCGGCTTTCGACACCCTGCCTGAGCCGTTCCGGCAAAAAGTCATTGCGACATGGGGGATGCCCTCTCAGCCGGTCAGTGTGCGCTTTCTGCGCGTCGGCGCCCTCATTCTCGCTCTTCAGCCCGGTCGTGGTCAGGAATCTGACCGCAAGGCGCAGTATCACGACCCCGATATTGCGCCCTGCCATGCCTATATCGGCTTCTATCTCTGGCTGCGCCGCATAGGCGATATCAGTGTGATCGTGCATCTGGGCACGCACGGCACGCTGGAATGGCTGCCCGGCAAGGCCGTGGCACTTTCACCCGAATGTGTCCCCGTTGTGCTGCTGGACGGGGTGCCGGTCATCTACCCTTTTATCGTCAACAACCCTGGTGAGGCGGCTGCGGCCAAGAGGCGTCTCGGTGCGGTGATGATCGGTCACATGACCCCGCCCGTGCAGCGTGCAGGGCTCGACAGCGCCATGGAGTCCCTCGAACGCCTGATCGACGAATATGCCGAGGCAGACGGGCTGGACAAGCGACGCGGCACCATGCTGCGCCGTCAGATTCTCGATCGGGCTGCCGATCTGGGCGTGCTGGCCGAGAGCCATTCAGGCGCTACCGGCCGGGAAGGGGCCGACGGGCGCAATGCACGCGTGAGAACGCCTAAGGATGATCCGGCGGATGAGGCCGAGGCGCTGGCGCGGCTCGATGCCTATCTGTGCGACGTCAAGGACCTCCAGATACGTGATGGCCTGCATGTTTTCGGCTGTACGCCGCCCCGCCATGATGCGCTGGTCGCCATGCTGTCCGAGACAGCCCATGTCCCCCCGGAGGCGGTGCGGTCGCGTCTTGATGTCTGTCCCGAGGCCGAGCGTCTGGCTCTTCTGGCGGCGCTCGACGGTCGTTTCATCCCCCCCGGCCCCTCGGGCGCACCCACACGCGGGCGTCTGGATGTGCTGCCGACAGGCCGCAACCTGACAACGACTGACCCGCGTATGGTGCCCACGCGGGCCGCCCTGCTTCTGGCCCATCGCACGGTCGATCTGCTGCTGGCACGGCATATCCAGGAGGAGGGCGAAAACCTGCGTCATCTCGTGCTCGATCTGTGGGGCAGCGCCACGCTGCGCACGGGGGGAGAGGATATGGCGCTGGCTTTTCTGCTCATGGGCGTGCAGCCCCGGTGGGATGCCACAAGTGGCAGGCTTTGCGGCTTCGAGATCGTGCCGCTCACCGTGCTTGACCGGCCCCGTGTGGACGTCACCTTGCGTATATCGGGGCTGTTTCGCGATGCCTTTCCGGGGCTGATCGATCTGTTCGATCAAGCCTCACGTGCCGTGGCCGCGCGTGCAGAAGACGCGGAGTGGAACCCGCTCACTCTCGACCCTGACAGTTCGCGCATATTCGGTGCGGCACCGGGGGCCTATGGCACAGGGCTCGAGGCGTCACTGAGCCAGGGGGGCTGGAAGGATAGAGACGAGCTTGGCCGTCGCTATCTTGAAGGGTCACAATGGAGCTATGGCGGCGGTCGGGAAGGCGTCAGGGCCGGGGCGGAGCTTGCAAGTCGTCTCGGCCGGGCAGAGGTCGTGCTGCACATGCAGGACCATGCCGAGACGGATCTGCTCGAAAGTGTCGACATGGCAGCGCATGAAGGCGGGCTTGGTGCCGCAGCGTCCAGCCTTGGGAATTCACCGATCCTGCTTCATGGCGATACCAGCCAGCCCGATACGCCCCGGCTGCGCGATGTGGCGCAGGAAGTGGCGCGTGTGACGCGGGGCAGACTGGCCAATCCGCGCTGGATTGCGGGCATGATGCGCCATGGCTATCGGGGTGCCGCGGAAATGGCGCGTAGTGTCGCCGCGCTTCAGGGCTGGGCGGCGACCCTGCCTACACGGCTGGACCGACAGATCGATCTAGCTTTCTCGGCGCTGTTGGAAAACGAGGAATGCACCGCGTTTCTGGAGGCCCATAACCCGGAGGCGCTGTCAGACATGAAGCATCGTTTTGCCGATCTGCTTGATCGCGATCTATGGCGGCCGCGCAGCAACGCGGTGGCGAGAGTGCTGGCGAGCGACCATGAGCCGGTCTGATCTGCGAAGAGGGCTAACCCGGTCCAGCACGCCTGCGGTTCTGATGAGGAAGACTAGGCTCATGAACGCATCCATCACGAGGGAGAGCCCATGACCCGTATGCTGATGGTGGCAGCCCCGCGCTCCGGTTCGGGCAAGACCACGCTCACCTTGTCACTCATTACCGCCTTCCGCCGCAGGGGGCTGAAGGTGCGGGCGCTCAAGACAGGCCCCGACTATATCGATCCCGCGTTTCATCAGGAGGCATCAGGGGCACCCTGTGCCAATCTCGATAGCTGGGCGATGACACGAAGCCAGATGGCCGCAGGGCTGGCCCAGGCGGCGGAAGGAGCGGATCTGGTCATCGTGGAATCGTCCATGGGGCTGTTCGATGGTCTCCCCCTTGAGGACGGCGCGCGTGGGGCCGCCTCCGATATTGCCTCGCTTTTCGCCATGCCGGTTCTGCTGGTGCTTGATGCGAGCGGGCAGGGACAGACCGTGGGTGCCATTGCACAGGGTATGGCCGGATGGGTGCCTGATGTGCGCATTGCCGGTACCGTTGTGAACAATATCGCTTCGGACCGTCATGAAAGGCTCTGCCGTGTTGCCTTGAGGCATCCTCCTCTGGGCGTGTTCCGGCGCGACAGGGCTATCGTGCTGCCCGAGCGTCATCTCGGTCTGGTGCAGGCGCGCGAGCGTGGCGATCTGGCCGGTTTTTTCGCCGCTCTGGCAGACAAGGCCGAGGCCGAGCTCGATCTTGACGCCATATTGGCCTTGGCTGCGGCGTATCGCCCGATCGCGCCGCAGGACAGGGTCACGCTCAGCCCCCCGGGGCAAGTGATTGCTCTGGCCGATGATGCTGCCTTTTCCTTCCTTTACGCCCATCACGCCCGGACATGGCGCGAGGCCGGGGCGGAAATCCTGCCCTTTTCGCCTCTGGCTGATGAAGCGCCACCAGAGCATGCGGATTGCTGCTGGCTGCCCGGCGGTTATCCCGAGTTGCATGCGGCGGCACTGGCAGCAGCCAGCCGCTTCAGGGTAGGTATGACGCGTTTTGCGGAGACACGACCGATCCACGGCGAGTGCGGAGGGTATATGGTTCTGGGCGCAAGCCTTGAGGATTCATCCGGCACGACCCATTCCATGCTGGGGCTGCTATCGCACCGGACCTCCTTCGCACGCCGCAGGATGGTGCTCGGCTATCGTGAAGCGCGACTGCGCCATGATGGTGTACTCGGCGCGGCCGGACAGGTGCTGCGTGGGCATGAGTTCCATTATGCGAGTGTCACGGATCGTGGATCGGACGAGGCTTTCGTGACGCTGCGTGATGGTGAGGGGCAGGATCTGGGCGAGGCGGGAAGCCGCCGTGGTCAGGTTTCGGGCACGTTCTTTCACGTGCTGTCTGGTCCCAGACCGTCGTCAGACACGTGACACCGGCTTTTTCCATGCTGCTGGCGCGCCACCCTGCGGTGCAGGTGGCGGCGGGGCTGTGCTACGGGCGGCTGGACGTTGATCTGGCCGCGGGCTGGCAGGATTGTGTCTCCGGTTGGCAACGTATCTGGTGCAACGGCATGGCCGCGCGATCCTCAGGCACGATGGGGACTGCTTTGTCCTCTGAAATCCGGGTGTTTCATGCGCCTGCATCACGTTGCACGCTCTCTGCCCGGGTTCTGGTCGAGGTATCTGGACAGGGTGCTCAGGCAGGGCAGAGGCTGATGGCGTGTGAGAGCGATTCCCGTCTGGCCGAGCTGGATTTTGGCACCTGGGAAAACCGTCTCTGGTCAGACGTGCCCCGTGATGCGCTGGATGAATGGGCAGCCAACCCTATGGGCTATGCCCCGGGTGGGGGCGAAACCGTGCAGGCACTGTTGCACCGTGTGACGGGTTTCTGGCAGGAGCGCATGGCGGCGGCACAGGATTGTTGCATCGTCACACATGGTGGCCCGTTGCGCGTGATGCTGGCGCTGGCGGAGCGCCGCCCTTTCGAGGTGTCAGACCCGGCCCCTGCACAGGGTGCGGCAATTCTGTTGCATTTTTTCAACAATCCCTGTGGGTTTGTTGCGCAAAAGTCGCCGATACGTTGACAAACTGCAACAGACGAATGAGGAGTGTGGCAATCCTGAATCAACGGTAAGGTTTGTCATGCTGTTACGCTCCCATACCCTCCTGCCATCAGTTGCGCGCAAGGGGGTGTTTTTCCTCATTGCCTCGACGTGTCTGATGTCCTGCGGGGGTGAGGCGCTGGCGCAAACAGCCTCTGCAGATCCCGCGAGCAGCATGGCGGCCCCGGCCAAACCGGTGGCCAGCCATGCCGGCAAGAAAAATGCGCTGCGCACGCGCCAGTCTGCGCCGGTTCACGCTGGCGATGCCGATGGTGGCAGTGAGGCCATCGTGGTGACGGGCACGCGCGAGATCGGCAAGAAGGCGCGTGATTCCATCGCGCCGCTCGATATCGTGTCGCACAAGCAGATTGCCGCCACCGGGCAGGGCACGCTGCGCGATGCGCTCTCGCTTCTTCTGCCGTCGCTCACCACCCCGACTGCCGGTTTCGATGCGGGTGCGATGACGGACACGATCAGCCTTCGTGGCCTGAACCCGAACGAGACGCTCGTGCTTGTTGATGGCAAGCGTCGTCACAACACGGCCAATATCTATTCCAACCCCGGCCCGCAGCAGGGCTCGACGGCATCTGACATCGACATGATCCCGATGTCGGCGATCGACCATGTGGAAGTGCTGCGTGATGGTGCCTCCGCCCAGTACGGCTCGGATGCCGTGGCAGGGGTGGTGAACATCATCCTGAAGAAGCAGGCGCGTGGCTTTCACGCCCAGAACATCACCGGCATCACGTCAGAGGGCGATGGCTTCCAGCAGGGTGTCTATCTCGATGGCGGGGCCGGTCTGGGCTCACGCGGCTTCGTGCATGTCAGCGGTGATTTCGTTCATCAGGATCACACTTATCGCAGCGCTGCCGATAACCGCACCGGCACCTATCAGAACAATATCCTGAGCCAGCCGGAGCAGACGCGCGAGAGCGTTTCCGTCAATGCAGGCTATGATCTGACGGACAACATCCAACTTTACGCGCTTGGCACCTATGCCCATCGCTATGCGCAATCCTACCAGAACTACCGTCTGGCCTCATCGCTGAATGCCTATCCCGCCTACAAGGCGATCTATCCCTGGGGCTATTCCCCGGTCGAGACGCTCAACGAGAACGACTATGAACTCAAGGCCGGCATCAAGGGTGATTTCCGTGGCTGGCACTGGGACGTGTCGAGCGTCTATGGCCGCGATTACGACGATATCGGGCTGATCAACTCGGTCAATCTCTCGACCAACAAGGCGACTGGCGCCACGCCGACCTCATTCAATGTCCAGGGTTTCAACAACCAGCAATGGACGAATGATTTCGATTTCAGCCGCAAATTCACGTTTAGTGGCTGGCCGCACAGCGTGAACTTCGCCGGTGGCGCGTCCTATCGCTATGAAGGCTATTCCGTGGGAACGGGATCGCCGGGGTCGCTCTATGGTAACGGCTCCGATGCTCTGGCGGGTACCAATCCGGGCAATGCAGGCAATTACAGCCGCGATGTCGCGGCGGGCTATCTCGATATCTCGACCTATCTCGCCAAGGGACTGCAACTCGACCTGGCCGGGCGGTACGAGCACTATACCGATGTGGGCAACACCCAGAACGGCAAGGTCTCGCTGCGTTATGACATCACGCGCCGTATCGCCCTGCGCGGCACGATCAGCAATGGCTTTCATGCGCCGACATTGGCCCAGAAATACTATTCGGCCCTCAATATCTCGCCGACTGCAGCGCGTGGCCTGATCGGTGCGGGCTCACCCGGTGCGCTGGCCAATGGCTCGTCTGGCCTGAAGCCGGAGCGTTCGACCAATGCCGAGGGTGGGTTTATCGTCGAGCCGATCCGCAATCTGCATGTCACGACCGATATCTACCAGATCAACATGCGCGACCGGATCATGCCGGGGGGCAACATCTCGGGTGCGACGGCCATCAGCGCCATGCAGATGAACGGCTTTGCGTTGCCCGCGGATATCAGCAGCTGGAACCAGAGTGCGATCACGGCCAACTGGTTTGCCAATGTGGCCAGCACCCGCACGCAAGGTCTGGATATCACGGTCACCTATCTGACGAAGCTCGGCGCCTATGGTCGTATCGACTGGGATGCCGCGATCAACCTCAACCGCACGCGTCTGTCGCATCAGGCGAGCAACCCCGTCACGGGCGCGCCGCTCCTGAATGCGGCCTCCGTCGCTTATCTCACGACAGCTTACCCGCGCAGCAAGATCATTTTTGGTGGCAACTGGACACACGCCAAGTGGATCATTGGCCTGCACGAGATCCGCTGGGGCCAGACGACCAACCAGCTGACCTATTATGCGCCGGGACCTTATCAGTTCAGCACGACGCATTTTCTGGAGTACCAGAACAAGCCGAAATGGACGACCAATCTGGATGTGTCCTACCGCATCACCCCGCGCTGGACGGCCACGATCGGCGGCAACAACATCTTCTCGGCTTATCCGACGCGCGTACCTGACGGAAACCGCTATCTCGGTGCCCCGCAATATTACATGAGCACGTCGCAGCTTGGCATTAACGGCGGCTACTACTATTTCCGCGTAAATTATGACCTCTGAATCGACGATTAACGCGACGCTTCCCCCTGCCGTGACCGGCTATGCCGGTCCAGCAATGATTTGTCATGAGGGCTTTGCATCAGATTTAACGGTGTTTTTTCCCCGTCAGTGGTGGTCTGCTCACGAAACCGGCATAAAATGACGACTCTCAGGGTCCAAAAAACCTGTCAGTTTTCTTAAAAGACGGTCATCTGTTCACAGGGAGCTTGAGCCAGACATTGTCCTCTACCGTCCTGCGCTTCTTTTCCGCCTGCCTTGCCGTTTCCTGCCTGACCCCCGCGGCTCATGCCCAGCAGGCAGCAACGATGACAGCATCCGCACAGACGGGCCCCGCCGTGGCAGCGAACGCCGTTCCTGCACCCGCCGGGCTCGGTGCGGTCAATGCGGGTCAGCAGCCCTCTGCCCTGACACAGGCATCACTGTCCGAGTTGCACAAGGACACGACGGTCGCCCCCCTGCCCAAACCGGAGGCAATTTTCGTCAATCCTCTGGGCATCAATGCCTGGCTGCGTGAACGCGGTATTGCGATCCTGCTCGACAATACGAATGAAATGTCAGGCATGCTCAATGCCCCGACAAAAGGCCTCGGTCTGCGTCAGGGGGCCAGCAATGCCGGGCAGTACTCGATGGAAAACGATATCGACTGGGAGCGTCTGGCAGGCTGGACCGGATTCTCCACCCATGACGTGATTGTCGGGCGTTACGGTATTCCGGCCAGCCGCATGTTTGGGGACAATCTGAACCCCAGTCAGGAAATCTATGGCGGCGGTGGTAACGTCTTCGTCCACCTCGTTTACGCCTATGGCGAAGAGACCATGTTCAACGACCGCTTCGATGTCGCAGCGGGACGCATGTCCTTCCTGTCAGATTTCTCGGCCAACCCGCTCTACTGCAACTTCATGAACAATGCGTTCTGCGGTAATCCGAAAGCGTCGAGCGATAACACAGCCCATGCCTCTTATCCCGACGCCAACTGGGCAGCCCGCTTCCGCCTGAGACCGACCGACAACACGATCTTCCAGTTCGGTGTCTATTTCACCCAGACACAGGCCATCTATGGCAATGCCCAGATGCGCACAGGCTTCAAGTTCAATGGCGCGACGATTGATGGCGAGGCCATGCCGGTCGAGTTCATCTGGGAGCCGCGTTTCGGCCATGACCATTCCCTGCCGGGCCATTACAAGGCGGGCTTCGCCTATGACACGGCAGACCACAAGGACAATTACTACGACGGCAACGGCAATCCCTTCGCCTTGAGCGGTCTCAAGCCACGCGATGTGCATGGTGCCTGGGCCGCCTGGGGGCTGGTTGACCAGATGGTCTATCATCATCCCGGTCAGGCCCCTGACGCCGGTGTGACCCTGATCGGGGCCGCCTATTTCAACAAGGCCCAGACACAGACCCGTGCCGACCAGCTTTCATTCGGTGTGCTCGATCGCGGTTTCTGGAAGTCGCGCCCGCTCGATGCGGTCGGTGTGAATTTTTCATGGACACATGTGTCGGATGATCTGACGCGCTCCCAGCGTCTGTACGCAGCGCAGGGCCTGCCTTTGCCCAATGGTTCTCTGTTCCCGCAGACCAGCGCGTATGTGGTGGAAGCGATGTATCAGATCCATGTGCTGCGCGGTGTCACCTTCGCGCCTGACTTCCAGTATTACTTCAACCCGGGTGGCCAGAAACAGCTTCGCAATCAGGCCATGCTGGGCTTCAAGAGCCACATAGAAATCTTCTGAAAAATACCGCGGGGCAACCTTGCCCCTCTCTCGATTGTTGCAATGGCCCGACGAGACTGCCTGGCCATCGCCGCGGCCTGTCAGCTCAGCATGATCGAGAGAGAAGCGCCCATGACGCACGACCTTCCCGCACTGGCCAGGGAGCTCTCTCCCGCAGGGCCCCTCGACGGGTTCTGGCCAATCGAGGATTATGCAGCCCTTGGCGACGGCCGTTGTGTGGCGCTGCTGGCGCCGGATGGCAGTGTGGACTGGCTCTGCGTTCCCAATATCGACTCACCGCCGATGTTCGATCGTCTCCTGCATCGTGCGGGCGGCTTCTTCCAGATACGCCCTGTCGGCGCCTACAAGGCCACGCGGCGCTATCGTGAGGACAGCAACGTTCTCGAAACCCTGATCGAAACCGAGACGGGCTCGGCCAGGCTTACAGAGTCGCTCAACAGTACCTTCGCCGGGCGTCTGCCCTGGACCGAATTTGCACGGCGTATCGAGGGGCTGACGGGGCGCATGACATTCATCGTGCGTTTCCGGCTCGGCACGCGCTGTGGCACTGTCGCGCCTTGGATCCAGACCACACAGAACGGCAATATCTTCCATGTGGGGTCCGTGCTCGCCCATATGGTGCATACGCCAAACATGCGTATCCTTCGCGAAGAGGATGAGGCCATCGAGGCCGAGATCGTGGTGGGTGAGAAAACCCATGCCCTCGTGGCGCTGGTCGCAACCGAAAACGAGCCTCTTGCCGTACCGAGCGTTGAGGAGATCGACGGGCGCATCGAGACCAGCGATGAGGCGTGGCGCAGCTGGGCCAACACGCTCCATTATGACGGCCCTTATCGTGAGCAGGTCCGGCGCAGTGCACTGGCACTCAAACTGCTGCTTTATTCATCGAGCGGGGCTATTGCGGCGGCAGCCACGACCTCGTTGCCCGAACGGCTGAAGGACGGCAAGAACTGGGATTACCGTTACGCCTGGATACGCGATGCCGCCTATGTGGCGAATGCGTTCCTGCGGCTTGGCGCGGTGGCAGAGGTCAAGGCCGCGCTGGCCTGGCTGGTGCATCACCTCGGCGAGTCAGGCCCGATGGTGGTGTATGGCCTCTCCGGGCAGAGTGTCGATGACGAGATTGTCTATGATGAGGTTGAGGGCTATCGCGGCATAAAGCCTGTGGTGAGCGGCAACCGCGCAGCGGGCCAGCATCAGCATGGCATTTATGGCGATATTTTCGAGACGGCGGCGCTGTTCGTCTCGCGAGGTAATTTGCTCGACCAGAAAACCGCCGCGCTTCTGGCCGATCTCGCCGATCGCTGCGCCGATCACTGGCGCCAGAAAGACGCCGGGATCTGGGAGCTGACCGAGGACCAGCACTACACGATGTCCAAGATCAGCTGCTGGCAGGCACTGGATCGCGCATGCCAGATGGCCGAGCGTGGGCATCTGGCCAAGGACCGCGCGCCGCGCTGGGCGCGTGAGAAAGAGCGTATCCTGGAATGGATCGATCGTGAGTGCTGGTGCGACAGACGCAAGGCTTATCTGTTCTACCCCGGATCAGACGGTCTCGACGCATCGATCGCGCTTGCCGTGCCCTTTGGTCTGGACAGGCGCGATCGTATGCTTTCAACCCTGCGTGCGATACGAGAGGAGCTTGGCCACGGACCGTTCCTGTTCCGCTATACCGGCATGCGTGAGGAAGAGGGCGCCTTTCTGGCCTGTAGCTGCTGGATGGTCGAGGCGCTTTATCTTCTTGGGGAGAAAGACGAGGCCGAGAGGCTTTACGCCAGTTTCCTCGAACGTCTGCCGAGCAATACCGGCATCATGGCCGAAATGATCAATCCCGAGACAGGGATGTATCTGGGCAACACGCCGCAGGGGTTGAGCCATCTCGGCGTCATCCACGCAGCCTGTGCGCTTGCAGGCAACAGGATGAAGGCTTTCGATTTGTCCTGAGGCGAGCACCTTGCCAATCGGGTTGGGCTGTTTACGTTCCGGTGGAGGCTGAATGGCTCAATCCTGTCGCCTGGCGTTCTGTCGGTCCGTTACCTGGCTCGGTGCAGGAGCGAGATAGGACTGACTGTGTGCAGGACAGAATCAGCCACGCCCTGTCAGAGTCCACGCCTCGCGGGCAAGTGTCAGCGCGTGCAGACGGGCTGCAGGGGCATAGATCGGCGCGCTGATCATCAGTTCATCGGGCGCATGGCGGGACATGAATTGCTTCATACCCTCAGCCACCTTTTCGCATGTGCCTATCAGGCTGGTGCCCTGCATCGTATCGAGTTGTGCACTGACCTCTGGAGGCCAAGGGAGATCTTCTGGCGGGACAGGGGGCAGAATGTGTCCGGGTTTCCCCTGACGCAGGGCTGCCACGAACAGACGCCGTGATGTGGCAAGATAATCGGCTTCTTCTGCTGTATCGGCGGCAATTACATTGACCGCAAGCATCACATAGGGTGCGGCCAGATGGGCTGAAGGCCGGAAGTCGCGACGATAAAGCGCGATCGCCTGCTCCATCATCTGCGGTGCAAAATGCGATGCGAAGGCGAAAGGCAGCCCCAGCGCCGCAGCAAGCTGCGCCGAGAACAGCGATGACCCCAGCAGCCAGACCGGCACGTTTGCTCCGGCGCCCGGCGTGGCCACTACGCCATTGGCGCTGCCTGCTGGCGAGAGATAGGCCATGAGCTCGAGCACATCATCGGGGAAGCGTTCGGCGTGGTCGATATGACGCCTCAGCGCACGCATGGTGCGTTGATCGGAACCCGGTGCCCGGCCAAGCCCCAGATCGATGCGCCCGGGAAAAAGCGCCTCAAGCGTGCCGAACTGCTCGGCAATGACGAGCGGCGCATGGTTGGGCAGCATGATGCCCCCCGCCCCAATACGCATTGTCGAAGTGGCGGCGGCCAGATGGCCGATCACAACGCTCGTGGCCGCTGAGGCGATGCCGGGCATGGCGTGATGTTCGGCCACCCAGTAGCGATGAAAGCCAAGGGCCTCCGCATGAACTGCCTGATTGCGGGACTCCAGGAGAGCATCCCGAACCGTGCCGTCTTCGCGAATGAAGGAGAGATCGAGTACTGAGAGCGGTGTCATGATCCCGATATGGGATGCTCTCTGGCGCTCTGAAAGCCCCCGGAGCGATCCGGGGGCGAAGACTGGCAGCGTTTCAGGTTATTGGGGCGTCGTGTATCCGCCGAGCTCCAGCCTTGGATCAGGCTTCGTGGGGCTTATCGCCCGGTTTCCTATTGTTTTCCTCGGCCAAAGTCTCGATGGCAGGACTGGGGTTGGGGCTGCTGCGCGTGTAGATCGGGGCAGGGGCAGCGCTGTGGGAGGCTTCCATAAAGCGGTCGGCCAGCGCGCCATAAAGCGCGTGCTTGCAGATCATGCGCGAGACACCGAAAGCGAGAAAGGACGTGGCCATCAGGGCAAGCGTCACCTGCTGGTTGTCGCACATCTCCATGACAATGACCGTCGCTGTCAGCGGGGCCTGCACCACGGCAGAGAAATAGGCCACTGTCCCCAGCAGCACCACGGCGCCGGCGGTTGTGTGGGGCAGATATTGCGCGATCCAGCCGCCAATTCCGGCACCGACGGACAGGGAGGGAGCGAAAAGCCCGCCCGGAATACCCGAGCAATAGGACACGACAGTCGCGATGAATTTCAGCACGAAGAACGACGCCGGATAATGCTCTGAGCCGTCAATGATCGCGCGGGCCTGGGTATAGCCTGTGCCATAGGTCGCGCCGTGAGATACCAGCCCGAGCAGCGCCAGAACCAGACCGCACAACGCCGCAAAGGCAACTGGTCGTGCCTTGATCAGCGCCCCGATGCGCCCCGGCAGGCCTTTGGAGAAGCGGATGAGCAGCGCCGAGAATGTTCCGCCCGCAATCCCCCCGACGATGCCGCAGGTTAGTACCGCAATCCAGGCTGTGCCAATGGGGACATCGACATCCGTATGCCCGAAATACGAGTAATTACCGACGAGAGCGATGGCCGTCACACCGGAGAGCACGACACCGGTCAGCATGGTGCCCGATGTTTTCTGCTCGAAGGAGTGCGAGAGTTCCTCAATAGCGAAAACAATCCCGGCCAGAGGCGTATTGAAGGCAGCCGAGACACCTGCGGCACCGCCAGCGAGAATGGCACCGCGACGGGCTGCCACATTCGAGATGCCAAGCACCCGCGAAAAGCCGTGCATGATTGCGGCACCAACCTGCACTGTAGGACCCTCGCGGCCGATGGATGCGCCAACGAGCAGGCCAAAACAGGTCAGGATGATCTTGGCAAAGGCGATGCGCAGCGAGAGAACACGATTAACGATCGAGAAATTTTCGATATGCAGTGTGGCGATGGTCTGGGGAATGCCGCTGCCTTGCGCTCCTGCAAAAAAGCGACGGGTGAGCCAGGTTGAAAGGGCCAGACCTGCGGGCACGACGACCAGCATGACATAAGGATCCCAGTGCAGCAGACGGCCTCTGACACGCGCGGCCCAGTCCGCTGTACCAGCGAAAGCAACAGCTATGACGCCCACCAGAACTGCGCCCAGCCAATAGGTGAGGGTGCGTCGCCATTGCGTGGTGGTTCGGCGCGCAGAGCGGCGCAGATGCAGAATCCGGTTCTTTTGCCGCAAAGCGGTGCTGGGGCGCATGGGTTCTCGCCTGGCTGAAGATCGGGAGGCCCCGACCGATGAGGAACGCTCCTGCCAGCACCCCGGGCACCTGGTCAAGGAACTCTTGTCATGAAAAAACGTAACGGGCGTCACCCCTTCGGGTTCGCTCGCACGGTCTTCAAGCCAGAACAGGGATGCCGGTCTGCTTGGCCTTTTCCTCGGGCTCGACATGGATATGAATGAGGGCGCGTCCAATATGACGACGCAATGCGTGTTCAACCCGGTCGCAGATATCATGCGAGTCCGATACCGTCATGGTGCCGGGTACCACGAGATGAAATTCGATGAAGCTGACACTGCCTGCGGTGCGCACCCTAATGTCATGGGCCTCGATCGCGCCGCTGGCATGTTCAGAGATGACTGCGCGGATCATCTGGAGTGTGTCCGTGTCCGGCGCTTCGTCCATCAGCCCGGCAATGGATTGCTTCATCATGTCGAATCCGACGCGCAGCACATTCACGGCGACAAGGGCCGAGAGAATGGCATCGAGACGCGTGTAGCCAGTGAGCGGGATAAGCGCGATGCCAATCACCAGGACGACTGTGGTCCAGACATCGGAAATGACATGCCGGCCATTGGCGGTAAGGGCGGGCGAGCGGCGCATCCGGCCCTGACGCACCAGAACGAGCCCCCAGACCAGATTGACCACGCCGCCAAGTGCGTTGAACACGATGCCACGCCACGGGGCGAGATCATGATTGGGTGCCCACCAGCTCTGCCACGCGACCCAGGCGATCCCTATGGCGGTGAGCACCACCAGAACAGCCTCGCTCACGGCAGAAAGATATTCGGCCTTGTCATGTCCGTAGGTATGGTTCTCATCCGCTGGTCGCTGCGCCACTTTCAGTGCCCACAGAGCTCCCAGAGCGGCAGCGACATTGATGATCGTTTCAAGCGCGTCCGACAGCAGGGCAGAACTGCCACTGACGCGCCAGGCCACGTATTTCAGCCCGAGGGCAACGAGGCTTACGAGCAGCGAGAACCAGCCAAAAACGATCTTTTCGGGCTGCTTCAGCATGAAACGACACCCTGGCAGGCAGGATTGTCGCCGCATGTCGTCCCGTGATCATGAGGGCTACAGGGGAAAGGTGACCCGGCCGCCTCGATCTGGAAGGTCGCATGGCCGATCCTGAAGCGCCTGGCGAGCATGGTGGTCGCCTCCCGCAGGATACCGGCCTGCCTCGTCGCGTCGGCATTGCTGACAAGATGAACGGTCAATGCGGTTTCAGTCGTGCTGAGCGACCAGACATGCAGGTGATGGAGGCCCTCAACATCGGGCAGTGCCAGCAGGCCGGCTTCGACCTCATCCAGACGGATCTGCTCGGGCACGCCATCGAGTGCCATATCGAGTGAGGCGCGCAGGAGGGACCACGTACCGATGATGATGGAGACACAGACCAGCAGGCTCACGATGGGGTCAAGAATGGTCCAGCCCGTCATCATGATGACGAAACCTGTGACGACCACAGCAAAGGACATGAGCGCATCGGCGGCCATATGCAGGAAGGCACCGCGCAGATTGAGGTCATCCTTGCCGCCTCGCATGAAGAGCAGGGCTGTCGCGCCATTGACCAGAATTCCCCCGAACGCCACCAGCATAACCACCCGCCCGGCAACCTCTCCCGGCGCGACAAGCCGCGTGATAGCCTCCCAGATGATACCGCCGGTTACCAGCAGCAGCAGTACCGCATTGCCAAGGGCCGAGAGGATGGTGGAGCGCTTGAGCCCATAGGTAAAGCGCGTGGTCGGCGCACGCCGGGCCAGACTATGGGCGAGCCATGCGGCCCCGAGTCCGAGTACATCGGAGAGATTATGGCCGGCGTCCGAGAGTAGCGAGAGGGAATGAGCCAGTAATCCCCATATGGTCTCGGCTACGATATAGGCAATGTTCAGCGCCATCCCCAGAAGGAACGCCGCGCCGTAACTTGCGGGCTCATGAACATGGTGGTGTCCCCCATGCCCATGCCCATGCCCATGCCCATGCCCATGCCCATGCCCATGCCCATGCCCATGCCCATGCCCATGCGTTTCGTGATCGTCATGACCGTGTTCATGCGCACCCGCGTCATGTCCATGGGCATCAGGATCATGGTGATGGGCATGGTCGCAGGCGTGTTCGGCCATGAAGTTGCTCTCGATAGAAATTGCCACAGGGATTGTGCTGGTCAGGGATCATATAGGACATTGACACGATACCCGCCAAGGCAAAGCCGAACTGTAGACGAGAGATGGCGTATGACGCACAATATGGGTGATTGCAACTCAAGGATTAACGTAATTATAAATTCTTTACTATGAATAACTTTGTAAAACAGTAATGTATAAATTTTCCAAATATATAAATGTAGGAGATTTGTGATAAAATCGTAGAATGATAAGTGAGTGGCTCGGACGGTTATTCCGTACGGAAAAGGTTTGTCATCAAATCATTCAAATTCATTATTGAATTATCGGCTTTCCTGAGGTGGTATGCGTGGCACAATGTTGGTCTACTGGCTGTTAATGTATTTTTAACGTTATTAGGTATTCTGGTGAAGGTCTCTCAGCTTTTCCGAGCTTGCGCTTCGGCTTTTACGGTTTCCGAAAGGGCTGTTCCGGCCATGCACAGCAAGATCCGGTCGTTTGTCAGGCAGGTGAGCCACAGTGCCGCGGTGTCACCGTTTCAAGGTCCGGTTTTATCCGGATATCTTAACTCCCAGAAGGGCAGTTTGTCTTCTCCGGTGGGAACAAAGCACAGGATCCGGAGCGGAATTGCCGCTCGTTACCCTACCATCACCATGCCGCTTTCAGCGGAGCCGCGTGACCGAGACGTTATCGCGTCCCACAAAAGCAAGGAAAACATGATGCGATCGCTACGCCCTTCTGTTGCAGCCCTCATCATCGGAACGGCTCTGACCGGAATGCCGGCCCTTGCGGCTGTACCACTGGTCTACGCGCCGATGGAGCCTGGCCGTATGTCGGATGTCATTCGCACGCTCGCATCAGATCCGTTCGAGGGACGAGCGCCCGGCACGATGGGAGCGATACGGACAGTCAATTACATTGTCTCCCAGTTTCAGGCAATTGGTCTGGAGCCAGCGGGGGAGAATGGGAGCTGGACCCAGGAGGTCCCGATGATCCATACGCGGATCGCACCCGACTCCCTGATTCATTTCAAGACTGGTGGGGCAGAAGGGCTCGATTTCCATCAATCGGAGCAGATCTATCTCAATACAGGGACACCCGCTTCACAGATACGCATTACGGACGCGCCGCTCGTGTTTGTCGGGTATGGTGTCACCGCACCGGCCCGCGACTGGGATGATTTCAAGAATGTGGACCTCAAGGGCAAGGTTGCGGTCATTCTGATCAACGATCCTGACTTCAAGGCCGCTGCGGATGAACCTGTGAAGGGCCGCTTCGGCGGCCGGACCATGACCTATTATGGCCGCTGGACCTATAAATATGAGGAAGCGGCCCGCAGGGGTGCCGTTGGCGCGCTGATCGTTCATGATACAGAGGCCGCGTCCTATCCCTGGAGCACGGTCATTGCGGCGGGGGGAGAGGCCTTCGATCTCGAGCGCAAGGGCAAGCCGGAATCCCTGGTCGTCAAAGGCTGGCTGGAGGGGCAGGCGGCTCATGACCTGTTTGCTCGTGCGGGTCTCGATCTCGACAAGCTGAGCGTGCAGGCACGTCGCGCCGATTTCACGCCTGTCACCCTGCCGGGTGTTACCATGACCACGACGCTGGATGTCACCACGTCGCATCTGCAAAGCCGCAATGTTCTGGCCAAGCTTCCGGGTAGCACGCATCCTGACGAGACGATTGTTTACGGCGCACATTGGGATGCGTTCGGCAAAAGCCGCGGCCCCAATGGCGAGGCTCTGATAAGGCGCGGCGCCATTGACGACGCTTCCGGCATTGCGGCGGTCATGGAAATTGCCCGTGCCTTCAAATCCGGCCCGCAGCCCGAGCGGACAATTCTCTTCAGTGCCTGGACAGCAGAGGAGCGCGGGCTTCTGGGTTCTGCCTGGTATGTCGAGCACCCCCTGATCTCCCTGCCCAAGACAGTTGCGAATTTCACGATCGACGTGCTGCAAATGGGTGGTCTTTCGCGCAATGCTTTCCTTGTCGGGGCAGGGCAGGACAGTCTTCAGGATGATTTTGCAACGATCGCTACTGCGCAGGGGCGCGTGACCGTCAATGAAGCCCTGCCTGAACGCGGGGCATTCTATCGCGCCGATCATCTGCCTTTTGCTCGCGCCGGTGTGCCCGTGCTGCCGATCATGGATCTGGCAGGGTACCCGGACCTTGTGAAAGGGGGCGTTCCGGCAGGTCGCAAATGGCTTGAGGGCTATATGGCCTGCTATCATCAGCCCTGCGATGCCTGGAGCGCCAGTTGGGATCTGCGTGGCGCGGCTGAGGACGCCGCGGCTCTTTATGAGGTCGGCAGAAGTCTGGCCTTCTCGCGCATGTGGCCAAGCTGGAAGCAGGGTTCGGAATTCAAGGCAATCCGTGAACGCACGGAGTCGCAGCGCCCCGCACTCTGACGGGTATGGAGGCCGGGAACGGCCTCAGCCCTGCCTTCCATAGGGCTATCAGCAATGCAGTGGGCACGTATCCCGACGGCGCTGGCACAAGGTGACATTGTGCAGAGCAGACCTCGTCCTGCCGGTATAGCCCTTCAGATCGGGACCGATCGCGCTATTCTTCTTGACAAGTCACGCCCAGTTCGTGACTTGCAGCCCACATGATCCGGCTAACAGAACTCAGGCTCCCTCTCGACCATTCAGACGATGCCCTGCGCGAGGCCATTCTCCAGCGTCTCGGTGTGCCATCCGAGGCATTGACGGCGTTCACCATTGCCCGGCGTGGCTATGACGCCCGCAAGCGTGGGCGCATCATGCTGATCTACAGCGTCGATTGCGCGGTTAGGGATGAAGACGTCGTTCTCGCCACCCATGAAAACACGGTCTCGGTCATGCCGACGCCAGAGATAAGCTACAGGGCGCTTTCGGCTGAACCGGGTCCTCTTCGTCCCGTGGTAATCGGCGCCGGGCCATGCGGTGTGATGGCGGCGCTGGTTCTGGCGCAGGCCGGTCTCAAGCCCATCGTTATCGAACGCGGAAAGATCGTGCGTGAGCGCACGGTGGATACGTTTGCCCTGTGGCGTCGCTCTGAACTGACTCCTGAAAGCAATGTGCAGTTCGGCGAAGGTGGGGCAGGGACCTTCTCGGATGGCAAGTTGTACAGCGGCGTGAGCGATCCTCGCCATCTGGGCCGCAAGGTCATGGAAGAGTTCGTCAAGGCAGGCGCACCGGAGGAAATCCTTTACGTTTCCAAGCCTCATATCGGGACATTCCGGCTGGTCTCGATGGTGGAGCATATCCGTGCCGAGATCGAGCGTCTGGGGGGTGAGTATCGTTTTGGTGTGCGTGTGGATGGTCTGCGTATCAAGGGCGAACCACGACGCCTGACGGGACTCGTTCTTTCCGATGGTAGCACGCTCGATACCGACCGGGCCATTCTGGCGGTCGGTCACAGCGCGCGCGATACGTTCGAGATGCTGCGTGACGCGGGCGTGGCCATGGTGCCCAAGCCGTTCTCCATCGGGGTGCGTATCGAGCATCCGCAATCGCTGATCGATTGCGCACGCTTTGGCGATCAGGGTGGTCACCCGCTTCTGGGGGCAGCCGACTACAAGCTTGTGCATCATGCAAAAAACGGGCGGGCAGTTTATTCCTTCTGCATGTGCCCCGGTGGCACGGTTGTCGCAGCCACCTCCGAACCGGGGCAGGTCGTGACAAATGGTATGAGCCAGTATTCACGCGCCGAGCGTAATGCCAATGCCGGTATTGTGGTGGATGTCTCGCCCGAGCGTGACTATCCTGGGGATGTGCTTGGCGGCGTTGCGTTCCAGCGCCACTGGGAACGGGCTGCCTTTGTCGCAGGTGGCGGGGATTATCGCGCGCCCGCCCAACGCGTCGAGGATTTTCTGGCCAATCGCCCCTCGACCCATCTGGGTGAGGTGGTGCCCTCCTATAAGCCTGGCGTGACACCGACCGATCTGTCGCTCTGCCTGCCAGATTTCGCGGTCGAGGCCATTCGCGAGGCGCTGCCGGCTTTCGAGCGCAAGCTCAAGGGGTTCTCGATGGGCGATGCCGTGCTGACCGGCGTGGAAACACGTACCTCGTCGCCTATTCGTATGCCGCGTGACGAAACGGGGCAGAGCCCCGGGCTGGTTGGCCTTTTCCCGGCGGGTGAGGGCGCAGGCTATGCCGGAGGTATTCTTTCGGCAGGTATCGATGGCATACGCGCTGCCGAATGGGTGATCGGGGATCATCAGGGCGCTCAGACCAGTGCCGAGGGCTGAGTCTCGGCGGCGGCGCATTGGTGCATACGAAGGGATGACACCTGTTCTGCCTGAATCGGTGTAATTTCGCTGCGCCTGCGGTCCGACCCACGAGTTGCATGGCAGCGCGATAATAAATAGGCAGAACCGCATCGTTCTGCCGCCGTTGCAGGCTCGTCATCTTTCGAGAAGTTGAGCCATCATGACCCTTATCGATCCCCGCACGCGTTATCCCCGCCCTCCTTTCGAGGTGCAACCGCAGGAATTTCCGGGTGTCTCCGCAAGGATGAAGCCCGAGCCCGATTACGGTGATGAGAGTTATCAGGGCAGTAATCGCCTGAGCGGTCTCGTCGCCCTGATTACAGGGGGTGATTCCGGCATTGGGCGCGCTGTGGCTGTTGCCTATGCGAAGGAAGGGGCAGACATTGCCCTGTCTTATCTCGAGGCCGAACAGCAGGACGCGCAGGATATTGCGCGATCGGTGGAGAAGGCCGGTCGTCGTTGCCTGCTTCTGCCTGGCGATATCCGCGAGAAAACCCATTGTGAGCATCTGGTGAGCCAGACAGTTGAGGCTTTTGGTGGGCTCGACATTCTGGTCAACAACGCTGCCTTCCAGCACCCGAGAGAGAATTTTCTTGAGATTGAGGATGAGGAATGGCGCCGCCATTTCGACACCAATATTCATGCGATGTTCTACATCACCAAGGCAGCCCTGCCGCACATGAAGCCTGGGGCCTCGATCATCAATACCTCATCGGTCAATACACGCACACCGATGCCTATCCTCATTCCCTATTCTATGACGAAGGCAGCTATTGCCAATTTTACCGTCGGACTGGCCGGAAGTCTGGTCGAGAAGGGTATCCGCGTGAACGCTGTGCTGCCCGGCCCGATATGGACACCCTTCATTGCAACCGGGATGCCGCCCGAACAGCATGAGGATTTTGGCTCGCAGGCACCCATGGGACGCCCCGGCCAGCCAGCCGAACTGGCGGGCGCCTATGTCTATCTGGCAGACCCGAACAACACATACACAACAGGTGCCCTGCTGCCGGTACATGGTGGTATGCCTCAGCTCTAAGGTCGATCACACGTAGTTTCCATATGACGGGCGCCTGGCTTGGAATAAAATTCCAGCTGGGCGTTTTCGTACATTGCTCACTATATGGAGACCAATAGAAAAGATTGGGCAGTTCATTGCAGGTAATATTTATATTTATAGCAGTATTAACAATTGATATTTATATATGAAGATGTAGTTTATGTAATTTCTATAATTTCGCGAATTATTGCATTGAAATAAAAAGTCATATAACGCTCATTGTTAGAATAAGTAAGTTCCTTGATGCAAGGATTGTATCCGGTTATTAGTCAGTCCCGTTACGAAATAGGCAGTGATGTTATCCGTACAACAGGTCGCGCGACTCTGATTGTTTGTTTCTGACGGGCGAACAGGTCATTCTGTAACACGGATATAGGCGTTGTGTTTCGCTGCAGCCTGGTGTCATAGCCCGAAAACCGGACGTGACACGATGCACAGGTGCTTGAAGGAGCTTCGCGATGACCACGAACATTTCAGGAAGATGGTCTGCGGTCGTCGATATCAATGGTCGTACTGTCTATCAGAGCAACGGCACCACCTATGATGGTCCTGTCCAGCTTGTGGGTGGGGCCACGCTCTACATCACATCTGGTGCGATTGCAGAAGGCGTGACCAACTCCGGCAACGTGCCCTATATCATCATTTCCTCAGGCGGAATCCTTCTCAGTTCGACCATCACCAACGGCTATGTGTCTGCTCTGGGCGGTGCGACCACGAGCGCAAGTCATTTCAACTCTGACCCGGTCCGTTATTACAGCGGCGCGCAGTCGATAGGCGACTCGTTTTATGCATCCGGCTATGGCGCAGACTCAGCCTATTTCAGCGCTGGGTCGATTATCACCAATGTCACCGCGTCTGCCGGTGGCCCGATGATCTTCTACTCGGGCGCAACAGTAAACGGTGTCACTGTGTCATCGGGTGCGGTTGCCACTTTCAGTTCGGGGTCGGTCGTTTCCGGATTGAACATCATGTCGGGCGGTTCGGCCTTCATCAGTACGATTGTAGGTGTACCGGGCAATGCGACGCCGGTAATGCCTGCCAGTGGTGTCACGATGATGACGGGTGTCTGGTCGGCCGTTCTGAGCGGCACCAAAACGATCTACAAAAATGCTGCCGGGACAAGTGCTGTTGAGGCGCCAGTTCGCATCAGTGGCGGCACGCTCTATATCGGCAGTGGTGCGACTGTATCGGGGCTGCTGGCGCTCGGGGGAACGCCTGTCATCTCCGTCTTGTCTGGGGGTATCCTGCTCAATTCCCAGATCAACAACGGGTATGTCTATGTCGACGGGGGCGGGCTAACCAGCGGAAACCTGCTGAATTCAAATCCGGCACGCTACAGCGCGGGTGCGAGTTCAGTCAGGGATATATTCCTTGCCAGTGGATATGGTGCGAATATTGCCTATGCGCTCAGCGGGGCAACAATCATCAGTCCGCAGCTCTCCGATGGTGGTCCCATGGTGGTCAGTAGTGGTGCCATAGTGACGGATCCCGTGGTGACCTCGGGAGGGCAGCTGACGATCTATGGCGGCAGTGTCACGACCTGTTTCCTGGCCGGAGCCATGATTGAAACACCTGCCGGGCGGCGTGCGGTCGAGACGCTGTGCGTTGGTGACGAGATCCTGGTATATCGTGGCGCAGGTGTCTGTGTTGAGAAGCTCTCACGCGTTCACAAGGCACATGCCTCCGTTCAAATGCTGCGCGATGACGATATGGCAGGTTACCCTGTCCGCCTTTGCGTCGGAAGTCTGGGCTCTAATATTCCGGATCAGGATTTTCTTGTGACAGCAGAGCATTGTTTCTACTTTGAAGGGGGCTTTGTACCGATACGTATGCTCGTGAATGGTCAGTCCATCCGTTATGATCGCGACTTCAAAACCTATGAATATTACCATGTCGAACTCGCCAGCCATGAAATCATACGAGCGAATAACGTTCTGACCGAAAGCTATCTCGATACCGTAACGATGCGGGCCCAGGCCGACAGTGATGGGCAACCTTGCTGCCGGAGCTGGGCCTCTCACGGTGCTGCCCCGTTGCGTGTTGATCGTGCCTTTGTCGAGCCAATCTACAGGTCAATCATCACGCGTCTGAATGCCGGGCGGAAAGCGGTCATAAACCATGAGCACGATCATGGTCTTTACCTCGTGACAGATAGTGGCCAGCGTATCGAGCAGAACCGACGTTCCGGGGATCAGGTGCTCTTCGCAATTCCACCAGGTATTGACTGCGTACGTCTTGTTTCACGCAGTGCCCGGCCCTTCGATATTGAGGGGCCATTCGTGGACGATCGGCGCGAACTCGGTATTCTGGTGAGCGACGTAACGCTATACCGTCCTGGCGGGACACACAGTATACGCGCCCATCTCGATCGCACCGATCTGCCCGGCTGGGATGCGAACGGGGGAGGCGATTGTCGCTGGACGCTTGGGCATGCCACCTTGCCGATCGAGTTGCCCATACAGGATGATCCGGCTCTGCTCTGTGTGCGGATCATGGCTGCCGGGCCTTATCGTAAACGTGAGCCATCCACCGAGCTGCTGGCGGGCTAGCCCATCATATGGCGCTGGTTGCCGAGCACCCATAGCGTTCCACCCACCATCAGAATGACGATCAGCAGCGAAAACAGGATCAACTGCAGGTCGTCACGATGAGAGCGTGACAGGTCGATGTGCAGGAAGAACCGGAAATGCACTACGACCTGAGTGAGCCCCAGCAGGGCGATGATCCAGATCAGGCTCGGGCGCGGCAACAGTCCCAGCATGACCCCCGCAAAAGGTATGGCGGAGAGGAGTAGTGCCAGGGCCAGGCCGATGATGTAGCCGTGTAGTTCCTGACGGCGCTCCTGCGCATGACGATCGCTCATGACAGGGCTCCCAGCAGATAGACGATCGAGAAAATCCCGATCCAGACAATATCGAGAAAATGCCAGAACAGGGCCAGGCGCATGAAGCGAGTCTGCACCAGCGGGTCGAGGCCGAATTTCGCAACCTGCGCAAACATGATCACCATCCAGATGCAGCCACTCGTAACATGCAGACCATGTGTGCCGATCAGCGCCCAGCTTGCCGAGAGCCAGCCGGATCGCGACGGAACACCGCCTTTGTGCGCCATGCTCAGAAAGTCATGCAATTCAAGAGACAGGAACACGATGCCCAGCGCCAGGGTGATCGCAAACCAGAATAATGTCTTGCCGGTCGAGCGGTCATAACGCATGGCGAGCGTCGCAAGACCGCAGGTGAAGCTGCTCAAAAGGAGGGCCACGGTCTCCCACGCTGCGGAGGAGAGATCGAACAGCTCATGCGGGCCGGGTCCACCGGCCAGAGAGTGCCCCATCGTCGCATAGGTGGCGAAGAGCATCGAAAAGATGATGAGGTCGCTCATCAGAAAGACCCAGAACCCGAACAGGGCTTCCTCGGCCTGGGAGCGCACGGCTTCCTGATGTGATTCCGGTGCTGAATGGCTCAGACGGATACCGATATGGCTTGGCCCCTTGCCGTGAACATCTGCCGCCATCAGACAGGCTCCCTGACCAGACCGCGATTGGCGGTCGTAAACATGGCATCATTGGAAACGGCCGGGCTTTCGCGCAGGGTCAGCAGCCAGCGTTCCTCGGTCGCCCGTATTTCCGCAGCCGGGATCACATAGGATGTATCGCGATTGAAGCTGCGTACGATGATCGCCCCGAAAAATACCACAGCGCCCAGCAGGACCGCCCACCAGATGTGCCAGACAAGCGCAAAGCCGAACACGCCGCTGGCCACGCAGCAGACAAACCCGACCGGCGTGCTCGAAGGCAGTTCGATATCGTGATAATGCTCGGGTGCGCGCCACGCCGTATGCTGCTTCTTCGCCTGATGAAAGGCATCGACACTGTCGATCTGGGGAATGAGCGCAAAGTTGTATTCGGGTGGCGGTGATGACACCGACCATTCCAGGGTGCGGCCATTCCACGGATCGCCTGCCGGCACGGCAAGGCGCTGGCGATCACGGATACTGGCCCAGAGCTGAATGACCATGCTGGCCAGCGCACACAGGACCAGTAGCGCTCCGCAGAGCGCGACCCAGAGATAAGGGCGATAGACTGCCTCAAAGAATTCCTGGCTCCGTCGCGGCATGCCAAGGGCACCCACGATATAGAGCGGCATGAAAGCCAATATAAAGCCGCCGACCCAGCAGCCGAAAATCACCCGGCCCCAGCCTTCATGCAGCCGGAACCCGAATGCCTTGGGGAACCAGTAGTGATAGGCGCTCAGCATACCGAAAAGCAGGCCGGGAATGAGCATGTTATGAAAATGCGCTACGAGAAACAGGGTGTTGTGCACCTGATAATCGAAGCCCGGATTGGCGAGCATGACACCGGTTGCACCACCGACCACAAAGAGCACCATGAAGGCGCAGGCATAGAGCATGGGGACGCTGGTGCGTATGCGCCCACACACCATGGTCAGCAGCCAGTCATACACCTTCACCCCGGTGGGGATGGCAATCAGCATGGTGGCAATGCCGAATACAGCATTGACGTTCCCATCCTGCCCCATGGTGAAGAAATGGTGCAGCCACACCGTGAAGGACAGGACGGCAATGGAGATCGTGGCCCAGACCAGCGAGGTGTAACCGTACAGGCGTTTGTTCGAGAACGTTGCGATGGTTTCGGAATAGACGCCAAAGGCGGGCAGAATGAGGATATAGACCTCGGGGTGACCGAACAGCCAGAACATGTTGATGTAGTTCATCATGTTGCCGCCAAGCTCGTTCGTGAAAAAATGCATGCCCAGATAGCGATCCATCGCCAGCATGAGTGTCGCGACCGTGAGCGGCGGCATGGCAAAGATCATCAGGATCGAGATGCACAGCGCCGTCCAGGCAAAGAGCGGCATACGGAACAGGGTCATGCCCGGCGCACGCTTCTTGTAGATCGTGACGGCGAAATTGATACCGGTCATCGTATTGCCAATGGAACTGAGCGTGAGCGCCCATATCCAGTAATCAACCCCCACGCCGGGGCTGAATGACAGCTCCGTATAAGGGGGATAACCGGTCCAGCCTCCTGTCGAGAACTTGCCTACACAGAGCGAAACCATCATCAGCACCGCACCTGCGCTGGTCAGGCCCAGACTGATGGAGTTCATAGCGGGGAAGGAGACATCCCGTGCGCCGATCTGGAGTGGCATGGCGAAGTTGTACACGCCAATCAGGAACGGCATGGCCATGAAGAAAATCATGATGGTGCCATGCGTGGTGAAAAGCTGGGCGAAATGTTCCGGCGGAATGAAGCCGGGGTTGTTGTAAGCCACGGCCTGTTGTGAACGCATGACAGCAGCCTCGACCACCGCACGGGCCAGCATGACGAATGAGACCACCACGTACATGATGCCGATGCGCTTGTGGTCCACGCTTGTCAGCCATTCGGTCCAGAGCGCCTTCCAGCCTTTCAACCAGGTGACAAAGACCAGTACGGCCAGAGCCCCCAGCACCACCACCGATGCGGCAACCGTTGCGATTGCGCTATAAAATGGCAGGGCGTCATAGCCGAGCTCACCAAAAAGAAAATGGCGCAAAAGCGGGTCTCCGGTCATGGGGGCGTTGGATGGACAACGGCAGGGTCACGGCAGTTCAGCCGTGATCATGGGGCGTGGAGTCGTCGTAGCGGCTGACGATGTCATGAAAGAAGGTGTCGGGAACGGCCGAAAAGCTGGCCATGGTGGCACTGGAATCATGCAGTAGCGTCTGCGCGGTCTTGCGGCCATTTTCCTGTTTGCGCACGGCATCATAGGTTTGCGTATCGAGATGCAGGGCGCTTTGGCCGGCCTGTGTCAGAAACTGCTCAAATTGAGCAGGCGGCACCACGTCGACGGCAAATTTCTGATCCTGAAAGCCCATGCCGTTGAACTGGGTATTTTCGCCCAGATACCGGCCCTGTCGGTCGGCCAGCAGATGAAGCCGGGTGACCATGCCCGCCATGGCGTAGATCTGGCTACCCAGGGACGGGATGAGGAACGACTGCATGGTCGCGTCAGAAGTGAGGTGAAAGACGATTTCGCGTCCTTTGGGCAGCACCAGATGGTCAAGGCTTGCGACATGCGCATCGGGATAAATAAAGAGCCATTTCCAGTTCAGAGCCACCACATCCACGCTAAGAGGAGCACCCTCGGTAATTGGCTGTTCCGGGCTGTAACGGCGTTCCGGCCCCCAAACGAGCAGGGAAAAGGCGATCACAACGACCGCGGGAAAGCCCCAGACGAGAAATTCGAGGGGTAGGGCGAAATCCCAGTCTGGCCGGAAGGTCGCTCGTCTGTTTTCGGCGCGGTAGTGCCATAGGCAAAAAGGTACGCCGATCAGTACGGGCAAAATGACCAGAATCAGGCCCGCAACCAGAAGCTCGAACCAGTGTCTCTGCAATGCTGCAATAGGGCCTGCGGGGGCGAGAAACGAGATATGATCTGTCTGACACCCGCCGAGCAGGAGGAGCGGCAGCGCCATGGCTGTCAGGGCAAGGACACGTCGGCCAAGGCGCAGGGCCGACCTGTTCGGGGCGAGGCGTGGCACGAGGGGCGTGTTCCATGGCAAGGGTTCTGGCTGATAACTCTGAATCGTGATCAGCGTTTCCCTCATCCCTCCTTAAAATGTCTTTTCATGTCTGATGTTTTTGCCTCCCGAGGCGCTGGAACGCCTACTGGCTGGGTGATAGGCAGGCGCTCCCATCGGCGCTACACTGGGCTTCAGGCAACTGCGCGGTGGCTGAGACGTCTGAACAGCAAGCCTGAGCGAACAAAAAAGGAGGCGAAGGTCATGACCCCACGTTCTTTTGCGGCTTTTGCCGCGTCACTCCCCCTGTGTTTCCTCGCCACGACCGCTCATGCGTTGCCCGGTATGGCGACATCCGCCCTGCCGCAGGAAAAGCCAGCCGACGCCGCCACGACTGATTCCACCATTTCCTTCAGCCTGAAAGAAATCGGGGGTGGCCTAGGGTACGAATGGGGCAAGGGGACCCTCCATCATAATGGCCGCGATTATGCCTTTGAAATTGGCGGGGGCGGGATCGCGTCTCTTGGTTATATCACCGTCAAGGGTACGGGCACGGTCAAGGATCTGGCCCGCCTGGATCAGTTTGATGGGACGTACTGGACGGTCAAGGCGGATGCCGCCGTTGGCTCCGGTGTCGGGGCTGCGGTGCTTGAAAACCAGTATGGCGTCAAACTCAACCTGACCATGAGCATCAAGGGTGCCCATGTCGGGGCCTCTGTGATGCGTCTGCGGTTCAGGATCCTTCCCGACAAGACCGACAAGCTGGCGGCCCAATAGACGCCGCCCCATAGCGACGAGCCGGGGCAGAGGGCGGGCTACCTGGTTCGCAAGACCCGAACCGTCGCCTCGTCCCTTATCATGATCCCCTCAGCTATCGAGACTTCTGCGGATGGAAATGACCGGCTGGCGCCTGACCGGCGCAGCGCTGAGCTTTATCGTTCAGATGATCTTTATCGGGCGCGCCCTGATGCGCCCGCATCGTCAGCCTGCCTCACGAGTGGCCTGGGTCGCGATCATTGCGGCGCTGCCCATTCTGGGTACGCTTGCCTATCTGATGCTGGGCGAGACCAATATGGGCAGCAGGCTGGTGAGCCGCATCACCGAAGCCCGCAAGACCCTGCGTATTCCCGGCAAGACCAGCGAAGCCCTGATCGACGCCGAGGAGAAATATCATTTGCCGCCGCGCCTTGCGCCGCTGTTCAGGGTCGGCCAGTCAGCAAGCGGTTACCCGCCCGAGGGAGGAAACAAGGCGCGCCTGCTGCCTGATTCCAACAGTGCCGTAGACGCAATGGTATATGATATCGATGCGGCCCGTGAGCATGTTCATATCTGCTTCTATATCTGGCTGACCGATCATAACGGTACCAGGATCATTGATGCGATCTGTCGTGCCGCCTCACGCGGTGTGACCTGCCGTGTGATGGCCGATGATCTCGGCTCGCGTCGCCTGATCCATAACGAGGCATGGGCACGCATGAAGCAGGCCGGTGCGCATCTGGTGCGTGCCATGCCCCTTGGCAACATCGTGACCTGGCCCCTCCATGGCCGCATGGACATGCGCAATCACCGCAAGATCGTGGTGATCGATAACCGGGTCACCTATTGCGGCAGCCAGAACTGCGCCGATCCGGAATTTCGTGTGAAGGCGAAATTTGCGCCCTGGGTCGACCTGATGACGCGTTTCGAAGGACCGGTCGTGCTGCAGAACCAGCATCTCTTTGCGACGGACTGGATGGCGCATACGGATGAGGATCTTGGTCCGCTTCTGGCCTCTGCCCCCCTGATCGAGGGGGAGGGGTTTGTGGCGCAGGTGATCGGCACGAGTGCCGCCCTGCGCTATGCGGCCATGCCCGAGATATTTGTCTCGCTCATGAACGCTGCGGCAGATGAGCTGACCGTCACGACGCCCTATTACGTGCCTGATGAACCCATTCAGGCCGCGCTCTGCGCTTCGGCCCGACGGGGTGTGAAGGTGACCATGACAGTTCCGACGCGAAACGATTCATGGATCGTCGCCGGTGCAAGCCGCAGCTATTACAAGGAGCTGCTTGAGGCCGGGGTGCGTATCTTCGAATATCCGCTCGGTCTGCTTCATACCAAGGCTTTGACGCTCGATGGCACCATGGCGCTCATTGGCTCGGCCAATCTCGACCGACGCAGTTTCGACCTCAATTTCGAGAATAACATCCTGCTTGCCGACCCGGATTTCACCCGCCAGATACGTGAGCGTCAGCAGAGCTATCTGGATGCAGCGGTGGAAATCACGCTGGACGATGTCTGTGCCTGGCCGTGGTACCGGCAGCTCTGGCACAACACCCTCGCGATGATTGGCCCGGTTCTTTAAGTGACTGCGTCAATCGGGAGGACGCCTCGCTTCGAGGCGTTTGCCGGTCATTCTGTAAAGAGCGCCGCGCTGAGTCGTGCTGTCCAGTCTGGGCGCAGCCGCAGTGCATGGCCCGTGATGGATTTTACCTCACGGATGGACAGGCTGCTGACCAGCCATGCCGCTTCGGTGCCCATGAGGGATGCGGTTGTCAGGCGGAATTCGTGGCACAAGCCAGCTGCTATCAGGGCCGCACGTACCGTGCCGGGCAGGGCGCCATCCATCAGGGGCGGCGTGACCAGGCGCTCGTTTTGCAGGACGATCAGGCTGGCCGCACTCGCTTCGGCAATGTGCAGATTATCTGATGACAGGAGGAGGGCATCGTCAGCGCCAGCCTCCTGCGCTTCGATGCGAGAGAGGATCTGCGGCAGGTAGTTGAGATGTTTGACACGCGAGAGCGGCGAGGCCCCGTCGCGCCGATAGCGGCTGACATGAAGGGCGCAGGGCGGCAGGGCCGCCGCACGCGGGGCCTGGGTGATCAGCAGGGTCGGTTGCGGGTTGGCAGGCGGTATGATGCCACGTGGCCCGGCACCCCGTGTGAGGGTAAGGCGTAGGGCGCCCTCTGTTTCACCATTGGCCGTGATCAGGCTGGACAGTGCATGGCGAATTGCGGGTTCACCCGGCATCGGCAGATGAAGTAGCGCCGCCCCTTCTGCCAGCCGCGACAGATGCGCCTGCAGGCGAAGCACCCGGCCATGATGCAGGTTCATGGTTTCGAACAGCCCGTCACCCAGCGTAAAGCCTCGGTCGGCGGGATCGATCTGAAGCTGTGCTACGGGGCACAGTCGTTCATTCAGCCAGGCCTGTTTCATGCGCCAAAAAGCCCGAGCAGGGGGGCTGCTTTCAGGCAGAGCTCGTCATATTCCCGTTCCGGGTCCGACAGGGTGGTTATGCCGCATCCGGCACCGAGGCTTATGGTATCGGGTTTGAGCACGAGGCTGCGAATGATCACGTTGCTGTCGAGCGCACCATCGGCCCCGATGCGAAACAGCGTTCCACAATAGGCACCGCGGGCGGCATGTTCCGTCTGGTCAATCACCTTGAGCGCATGGTGCTTGGGGGCTCCCGAGACCGAACCGGGGGGAAGCGTGGCACGCAGCAGATCGAGCGCCGTCATGTGTGGGGCCAGACGTGCCGTGACCGAGGAGACGAGATGATGCACATGGGCAAAGCGCTCGACCTCGCACAGCACGGGCACATCCACCGAACCGATCTGTGACACACGCCCGATATCATTACGCATCAGATCGGTGATCATCAGGTTCTCGGCATATTCCTTTTCGTCACGAGCCAGAGCGTCGGCAATGGCGGCATCTTCCGCCGCATCGCGACCGGGGGCGGCGGTGCCCTTGATCGGACGGGTTTCGATACGCCCGTCACGGTCCATGCTCAGAAAGCGCTCGACCGAGGCGCTGAGCAGCGAGAAGCCGGGCAGGGTGAACAGCGCTCCGAATGGTGCGGGAGAGGCCCGCCTCAGCTTGCGATAGACAGCCCCTGCGGCAAGCGGGGAAGCGCATCGTGCGCGAAACTGCGTGGTGAGGTTGGCCTGAAAAAGCTCTCCGCGATTGATACGCGCGATGATCTGGCGCACGCCTTCGCAATAGGTTTCGCGGTCGGCATCGGCCACGAAGTCGAGTTTCGGCAAGGGCACAGGTTGTGTCGAACACTGGGGAAGGGGGACGGGCATGGCCGCGCCGCAATAGCTGCTCCACCAGAGCCGCTTTTCCCGACGATCAAAGACGAATGCGCCCTCATAGAGCGCTGCGCTGACACCGGGGATGAAGGGTTTATGACGCGAGACAATATTTTCGAGCGCAAGCCCGGCCTCATAGCTCGCCAGACCAATGATGCCGCCTGAAAAAGGCAGGGTGCCCTGCGGCGGGACAGAAGGAAGCAGCGCATCGAGCTTTGCCCAGGCTGCCCTGTCATCTGTGGTGAGCGTCGTGACCGGCCGGCAGCAGAAAAAGCTCCAGCGGCTTCGTGCGCCTGCGGGGCCGCCGCTATCGAGCATGACCGCCCAGGCCTCATCGCCATAACCGGCGATGAATGAGTCGGGCGAGCGCCAGGGGAGTTCCTGCTCCAGCATCACAGGAATCCCTGCGGATGCCGTCTTGCAAAGGAAGAAGCACCAAAGACACAGGACGGGTGGGTGAAATGCCGCATCAATCGGCCTTACCGCGCCTGAATGGTCCCGTCCAGAAATTGGGCAGGACCATACGGGTGCGGCTGGTACCTTAAATCCGAGACTGGCTGATGCAGCAGGTTAATCAGGTGTTTTTCGGGTCGATGGTCCTGAAACCATAGGTGACATAATCGGGGATGACGCGGCCCTTTTCGACACGCACCACCAGATAACCTTCTGGCGTGCCAAGGCGGGTCCCGTGCCACCAGTTACCCGAGACGGCGCCGCCGGTGATATAGGGGACGCCATGCCATGTGACGGTTTCGAGCACATGGGTATGACCCTGAAACACGCCGATCACGTTGTAATGGTCGAACAGTTCCAGCACCTGCCACGCATTCCTGACGCGTGTGCCCTGATGGGCCGGGGCCTTGCCCGGTGGCGGGGCGTAATCCTCGACGGCGGTGACGAGCGGAATATGGGTGGACACGATAACCGGCATACCCGCCGGCATGGAAGCGAGATCGCGGCTGAGCCAGTCGATCTGCGCCTGATCGATAAACCCCTCATAGGAACGGTCAGCCGTGATGCCAATCGAGTCCAGCACTACGAAATGCACACCCTTGTGGTTGAAGGCGTAATAGGGGGCGCCAAAATTATCGGTGTAGTATTTCTTGCCATAGAGCGGGTCGCTCGGCTCGATGCCGCTCTTAGTATAGATGCCCATCACGTCGTGATTGCCCATCGTATTATAAACCTGATGGCCCAGTGTGTCGGCCGTCTGCTTGTACAGATCCATCAGGCTCAGGGCGCGTGACTTGGGAACGCCAAGAGCATCGAAAACGTGGTCGCCGCCTTGCAGGGTAAAATCGGCATTGGCGCTGCGCACCTGACGAAAACAGTCGAGACAACCCTTCGAGGCATCGAGCTCAGGCTGGATATGCGTGTCGGTCAGGAACACGAACGAGAAATCATCATGCCCGAGTATCGCCGGGCGCTGGGGTGCGAGCGCTAGCGCGCGATCTGTCAGGCCAATAGTGCCCGCTGCAAGGCCGGTCAGGGCGGCGGAACGGAGAAACCGGCGTCTGGGTAGCAGCATCGAAAGCCCCTTGCACAATCAGGATGAGGCGCGTGACAGGATGCAGCAAAGCGAAATCTGACGCGCACGGGATAACAGACCGGCAGCCATAGCCCGCCATGCAAAGAGGCGGGATTAAGTTTTGGTGACAGTGTGTCCCAGCATCGCGTGTTGAACGGGTACGATTTCAGTCAAGTGCTCCCGTCTTTCCAGCGTGTGGCGAAACCTGGTTCGTCTGGGGCGAGGTGTCGATCTGGCGCAGGGCAGAGAGCGCCGAGACGGTGCTGGTATCGACGAGTGACAGGAACAGGTTCTGCGCTGATCGGCTGTCGTTTTCGCGTCGATAGAGACGCTGCGCCTCGATGAAGGCTGTCGTCCAGCCTGTGACAAGGAGCGCCGCAGCCAGATGCAATGAAGGGTTATCGGGCGGGCAGGGCAGGGCTGCAGACAATGCCTCGCGCAGGTCATCCGTCATGATATCGCGCAGGGCGCGTGCGCGTGATTTCAGGGTTTCGCTGGCTGTCAGCGTATCGATGAAGCCCTGGGTCTGGGGGGCAAAGCGCAGAAAAGGCGCGTTTTTCGATACCATCTCATGAGCCAGCTGGCGCAGCACATCGAGGGGGTGGCCTGAAAGCGGCCCCGTGAGCGCATTGCGTATGATCTGCCTGATTTCGTCTTCACGATCGAAAAACAGGTCTTCCTTGCGGGCGAAATGATTGAAAACCGTCATCCGGCCCACATCCGCCGCCTCGGCAATGGCGTCGATCGTCACGTGATCGAAGCCATGGGTGGCGAAGAGCGCCGTGGCGATATCGGAGATGCGCTGACGCGTGGCCTGACGTTTTCGGCCTTGCCGGTTGATGCATGTTGACATGCCGCCTTCATATCAGAAAACTGTACCCGGTACAATTATGGATTCGGTCTATGGAACATGTCGATGTTGTCATTGTGGGCGCTGGGCCTGTGGGGTTGCTCCTGGCCATCGAGCTTTCGGTAGCAGGGGTCGGTTGCGTGGTGCTGGAGGCGCGAGACACTGCCGAGGACGTGCAGAAGGCCTTGTCCATCGGTCCGCTGGGCGCCGAAGCCCTGATGCGACGAGGGATGAGTCAGGCGCTCGATGCAGCGGAGGCGCAGACGCAGGCCCTGGTTGCCCCGTTTCTTGCCGAAAACCGCGGTGGCTGGGCGCAGGGCGCATTCTCTCGCGAGGGTCACGATGCGCCTGCGGACATGCGGCCTCGAAGAAATCAGTTTGCTGGGCATTTCGGCAGCATCCCGCTGCCTGCCCAGCCTGTCGATGCACGTCGCCCGACACGGCTGATCGACCAACGCTATCTGCAACAGGCGCTCGAAACCGAGGCGTCTTCCCGCGGCATTGTCATTCGCCGTGGTTGTGCGGTGTGCGATGTGCAGAGCGACAGTGAGTGCGTCACTCTCGCAGTCCACGGGTGCGACGGGGAACGACCGGTACAGATCGCGGCACGCTATGCCGTGGGGTGCGACGGTGCTCGCAGTACGCTGCGCAAGAAGGGTGGTTTCACCTTCGATGGCACGCCTCCCAGTCTGAAATTCTATCAGGTTTCGGTCACGTTTGCCGCGTCTGACAGCGCGTTTCCCTCTGGCTGGCAGATGCAGCCGGGTGGCGTTACGGCCTATGGCCCCGTTCCCGGCAGGCTCTTCATGATCGATTTTTCCGGCCCTCCGGAGGCGGGACAGGAAATCCCCGACCGTGCCGATGTCGAGGCCGCCCTTGCGCGCATCTGTGGTCGGGCTGTGCCTCTGGCCGCTTATCACGGTGGGCGCTGCTGGGCCGACCATACCCGTCTGGCAGATCGCTACCGCAAGGGTCGATTGTTTCTGGCCGGAGATGCGGCGCATATCCACGCCCCTTTCGGGGGGCAGGGGCTTGGGCTTGGGCTGGTCGACGCGGCCAATCTGGGCTGGAAACTCGCCGCAGTGCTGCGGGGAATTGTGACGGGTGTCGAGGCCGAAGCCCTGCTTGAAAGCTATGAGACAGAACGGCGCCCGGTGGCTGAATCCGTACTGGCCAACACGCTGGCGCAGGCCGCCCTCATGAGGCCCGATCCACGGTCACGCGCCTTGCGTGATGTCATGGTAACTATGCTGGCCAATGCGGATATAGCCGCCGCATTGAGCGCGGACATGAAAGGGTTTTCCATGCGCTACGCGCTGGATGAGAACGCACCGGAGACGGGCATGGCATGTGACGATGATACCCTTGGGGGCCTCGCGGAGGACAGGACTCTGGCCAACGGCCGGACGCTCTATGGTCTGATGCAGCATGGGGCTGGGGTATTCGTGCTCTCTCCCACCATGCGGCAGGAGTGTGGTTTAGCCATTCTGCCCCCCAATCTGGTCCTTGCAGATACGCTCGAAGAATATAGCGCGTTGTACCGCCCGGATGGCTGCCTTGTCTGGCGGGGTATCGAGGCCACCCCCGCTCTGACCCGTGCCTTGTCACGCTGGTTCGGTTTATCATCGGCCCAGAGATGATGCGGGCGGCTCTCTGACCATTCATGCGACCTGTCCGCCGCGCACCCTCCAACCGTTATCCGGACCGCTGCGCCAGATGACGGACGGCAGGGTATCGTCTGGTCCTCCGTCGTCTGATGCATCCGGGAGGCGTTGACGGATGCGGATGATCGGTTCGTTATGCGGGCGAACCGGTTTTTCAGGAGGCATCATGCGCAATCAGAACGGGATCTCGGCAAGGGGCGGGCTGGCCCGGCTCAAGGGTGTGGTCCTTGGGAGCGTGGCCCTTGGGAGCATGGCCCTTATAGGCGTTCCCGGCGCGGCATTGGCCGATGATATCGGTCATATTGTCCGTGATTACGATGCCTTTACCACCACGCTTGACCCTGTTTCTGCTGCCTCGCGCGGTGATCAGGCTGCCGCCGAACTCTGGCCTGATGACAGCCCGAAGGCCGAGCAGACGCGGCTTGCGCAACGTCTGGCGTTCAGAACCCGACTGGCGGCGCTCGATCAGAAGGCGCTGCATGGTGAGGATCTGCTCAATGCCCGCCTGATGATCTGGGAGAATGATCTGGCAATCGAGAGCCAGAAATTCGATCCTTCGCGCATGCCGTTCACCAGTGATGAAGGTTTTTATCAGGAAGTCGGCTACGCTGCCGATAACACGCCCCTGCGCAGCGAGGCAGATGCGCGCCACTGGCTGGTGCGCATGAACCGTATCCCTGATTTCAATGAGCAGCAGATTGCCAATATGCGGCGCGGCATCCGCACCGGCTTTGTTCAGCCGAGGCTGATTGCGGACATTGCCGCCCATACCGTGCAGGCCCAGGCCGATCTGCCCGAGCCTGAAAACCCGGCCCTGCGGCCTTTCGACTCACTCCCCTCCACGATGCCGGAAGCCACGCGTCGCGAACTGCGTGCGCAGGGAGAGCGCATCGTCCATGAGCGTATCAAGCCTTCGGAAAAGGCTCTGGCGGCGTTCTTCGCAAAGGAATATCTGCCTGCCAGCCGGTCGACCCTGGGGGCATCGTCCTTGCCTGACGGACGCGCCTATTACGCCTATCTGGTGCGACAGGAGACCACCACCACCCTGAGCCCTGACCAGATCTTTGCGCTTGGGCAATCCGAAATTGCCCGTATCCATCGCGAGATGCAGCGCCAGATGGACGCCGTCGGGTTCAAGGGGGATTTCAAGGCCTTTGTGGCTCACATCAAGGCAGACCCGCAGTTCTATGTCACGACACGGCTTGCCCTGCTGGAAAAGGCGAGTTTTCTGGCCAAGAAGATCGACAATGAACTGCCCCGTCTGATCGGCAAGCTGCCTCGGCTGACCTATGGCGTGCGTGAAGTGCCCCGCGCCATTGAAGAGGGCTATACGACAGGGCGTTACGATCCGGGCAGCCCGGCGCTTGGCATTTCGGGCGGGCTGATGATCAACACCTCCCATCTGGACCAGCGGCCTCTTTACGAATTGCCCTCACTGGTGGCGCATGAGGGGGTGCCCGGCCATCATATCCAGATCGCCCTGGCGCAGGAAATGACCGATCTGCCGGGTTTTCGTCGTGATTATGCCACGACCGCCTTCGTCGAGGGCTGGGCTTTGTATTCCGAGCAGATGGTAAGCGAGATCGGGCTTTACCCGACGCCCTATGAGCGTTTCGGACAGCTATCCATGGAGATGTGGCGCGCCTGCCGTCTGGTCATGGATGTTGGCATACACTGGAAGAACTGGACGCGAGACCAGGCGCTTTCCTGCCTGCGTGACAACACGGCCCTTGCCGAGAAAAATATCCAGAACGAGACCAATCGCTATATTTCATGGCCGGGTCAGGCGCTGGGCTATAAGATTGGCGAGATGACCATTCTCGATTTGCGTCATCAGGCAGAGAAGGCACTGGGTACCGGCTTCGATGAACGGCGCTTTCACGATCAGGTGCTGGATGAGGGCGCGATGCCGCTCGATCTGCTGCGCCAGCGCGTGCAGGACTGGATTGCAGAAAACCGCCACGCAAAACCCTGAACGCGTCACATTGCTTTATCGCAACCGGCCTGTCCCGGCTGCGATAACGCTGTCAGTTTTCTGGCGCAGCACAAAGGCGTGCTGCGTCAGAAGATCCCTCAGTGCAGGCCGCCCGAGGCGAGCAGGATCTCGCCGGTCAGCCAGCGTGAATCATCCGAGGCCAGGAAAACGGCAAGCGGTGCGATATCCTGCACCTCGCCGGTGCGCCCGAGCGGTGTCTGGGCAATGATGGCCTGTTCCATTTCCGAGCCAATGACGCTGGCCGTGGTGGTTCCTTCGGTCTTGACCAGACCCGGATTGATGGCGTTCACCCGGATCTGACGCGGGCCGAGTTCCTTGGCCAGCGAACCGGTAATGGCGTCAAGAGCGCCCTTGGTGCCGCTATAGACCGCCGCATGCGGCGGGGTGACGCGCGTCACAATGGAGCTGATATTGATGATACTGGCTCCGGCATTAAGATGCGGGCTTGCCGCCTGGGTGACAAGGAGCGGGCCGAGCACATTGACATTGAACTGATGGTGAAAATGCGCCTCGGTGATGTCCTCGATCCCGGCAAATTCATACACGCCGGAATTGTTGACCACGATATCGAGACGCCCGTAGCTCTCGATGGCCTTCGCGATAATGGCCGCGGCCTCTTCCCTGTGTGATACATCGCCCTGCACGGCCACGGCCTTGCCGCCCGATGCGGTAATGGCCGAAACGACCTTGTCAGCGCCTTCGCGGCTTGAAGCATAATTGACGACAACAGACGCGCCGGCCTCGGCCAGTGCCTGGGCAATGCCAGCACCGATACCCTTTGAGGCGCCGGTCACGACAGCGACTTTTCCTGCGAGTTTGCTCATGATCTTCTGACCTGTCCGGTTCGGTCATGGCTGCCAGCGTCCCGTTGGGGGATCGATACGGGCAGCACAGATGACGGATAAAATGGGAGAGAGTGGAGGCGTTGAGACTTTAATTGTGGAGCAATCGCTCCAATATCATGCATATGATAGGGCGCAGCCCGGTTTCAAGGATTTATGGAGCGATGACACCAAAAAAAAGCGAAGGCCCTTGTCGACCCCGAGGCCGCCCTCCGGCCTTTGACCGTGCCACGGCCCTTTCCAAGGCGGTGAAACTGTTCTGGGACCGGGGTTATGAGGGGACGAGCTTTGATGATCTGATCACAGCCATGGGGATAAGCGCGTCGAGCTTCTATAACAGCTTTGCCAGCAAGGAGGCGCTCTATGTCGAGGCGATCGAAGCCTATGCGGAAGAGCAGGGGGCCTGGTTTGTCGAGGCCCTGTCGACACGGGGGACCAGCCGCCAGGCTTTTGCCGCCATGTTCGATGCGGCTGCAACAGCTTTCACCCGTGAAGATGCACCGGCTGGCTGCATGATTGCCGCGGCCGCAACCCAGTGTTCACCGGCGCAGCTTAGGCTGCGTGACCTGATGATCAACCAGCGTCATCTGGCTGAGCAAGCCATCCATGCCCGGCTGGAGCGGGGGGTAGAGGAAGGCGATTTGCCTCATTCTATTGATCCCGGTGCTATGGCAGCCTGTTTCGGAGCGGTTCTGGGAGGTATGGGCATTCAGGCCCGCGACGGGGCCTCGCGAGAAAAACTGCAAGCCGTGGGGAGAGTCGCGCTTGAAACACTGCCGAATATCAAGAGACCATACAAGATTTGTTAAAATTCAAATTAATTCATATATTACTCAAGTTATCGATAACATTTGAAAGAAAATAAAGGCAAACCTGCGTTGCGAAATCGCAGGTTGGGCTCTAGATGTTGGTTTTTAGCTAGCACGATAATCTTGCGGGATTGTCTTCGGCAAATAGTAGGGGCTCATTCTGAATCGAATGAAGTCCATCAACTCTGAAGAAGGTGAAGACGCGGCCTATGTCCACTGACAACCCAGCCTCTGCATCTGAAGGCGAAACCCCGCCGGCAGTCCGGCCACAGCAGGCACCGGTCGCCAATCCCTATATCCTGCCACCTGAAATGCCCAGTTGTGATGGAGGGCAGGGACTGCACTTCGACTTCAACTGGGGTGCTCGTGTCCTTCTGCCGAAGCAACAGGATGGGCGCTGGCGCGCGACCCTTACTGACCTCGACAACTCGACCATCATTTTCCAGGGTGAACTGGAAGAGGGGCATCTCTCCTCGACAAAGAAATTTTACATACGATTTGCCGTGGATGTCGAGCGTATCGCGCCTGATGGTACGGAAACGAAGGTTTTGCATCACGAATTCGATGCGCGTGACAAGCTGGTTCTGGTCCAGCTTCCTGTCGGAACGCTGGGCGACACGCTTGGATGGTTCCCCTATGTCGCGCGCTTCGCAGCGCAGAGCGGTGCGAAGGTCATATGCTGTCTGGCCAAGGTATTCATACCCCTCTTTGCCGAGGCCTATCCGGAAATCCTGCTTACGACGAAAGAGGATTTCGAGAAGAATCCGATACGGTCACAGATCTATGCGACGTATAATATCGGTCTGTTTTTCGATGATACCGACAATATTCATCAGCCTTGCGATTTCCGCTATGTCGGTCTGCACCGCACGGCTGGTTATATCCTTGGCGTAGACCCGACTGAGGAGCCACCGAAAATCGTTCTTGAGGATGACACGCGGCCCATTGAGGAGCCTTACGTGTGTATTGCCACGCAGGCCTCGGCGCAGTGCAAGTACTGGAACAATCCGGGTGGTTGGCTCGGCGTGATCGCGTTTCTCAAGAAGCAGGGCTATCGTGTGATCTGCATCGATCAGAAGCCGTTCAGCGGAACAGGTATCGTATGGAACCAGATCCCGAACGGGGCAGAAGATGAGACCGGAAACCGCCCCCTGAGCGAGCGCGCACGCTGGCTGAAACACGCTGATCTGTTCATCGGTGTCAGTTCCGGCCTGTCGTGGTTGGCCTGGGCTGCGGGAACGAGAACATTGATGATTTCAGGCTTCACCCACCCGAACAATGAATTCCATACACCCTGGCGTGTCATCTCGTGGCACTCCTGCAATTCGTGCTGGAATGATCCAAGACATCAGTTCGACCATAATGACTTTCTGTGGTGCCCGCGCCATGCGAATACTGATCGTCAGTTTGAATGCTCCAAGCTGATCTCCACGGATGTCGTGAACAAGAACGTCGCCCTCGCGCTCGGCATTTGATCGAGCCACGCGAGGGATATCACCTGCCCCGGCGTATGGCCCCAGTCCGCAAGGTATTTTGCAGTTATAAAAATCACGTTTGCCACATGCCGACCTCGTCGGGGGCATGTGGGTTCAGAACTGCACGTCTATAACGAGATTGTCGCTGTAGCTGTCTGTGGCAGGCGTAGTCTGGCTGGTCAGGATATGAGCCGTATAGGCAAAATTCTGCACGGCGATACCATCCAGCTTGTCGGCGTTGGTCTCGGCGGTAGCGTTGCTGCGCCGGGCCGATCCGGTTGATCCCCATGCTTCGGTGCCTGATTTCTTGTAGATCTCATAGCGCAACAGGACACCGGTGCTGCTGCTCATGGCCCGGCTGATACTGTCGGCGTGACTGCCAGCACTGATCCCCACTGTATAACTCTGGCCCTTTGTGCATCCTACACTCAGGGATTGATGGACATCCGTGAAACTGGAAACGAAGGGGCTCGGGGTAAAGACCACGTCAGGCGCTGAAAGACGGCAATCAGCTGTAACCGTGAATTCAACGGGTATCGTGATGAGAACGGGGGTATTCTGTACGTCCTGGCCTATGCATAGCCCCAGCAGGCCAAGGCCCCAGCAGACATTCCAGGTCCAGCCAATCGTGACGGAACCGTGATACAGCCCCGGGCTGACATTATAGGCGCCGGGCGGGATGCGCAGGTAGAGGGGCAATGTCCCGCCCACACCGTTGAACAGTCCGAGCAATCCGATCAGACTGGTCGTTTGCCATGAAATCACCTGCCCCGTCGTATAGGGAGAGGCACAACTGGCTGAACCGCAAACCTGTACAGGCAAGGTATCGCCTGTTCCATTACTCAACGCTGTGATGGATTGGATGCGGGCATTCACTGTTTGCGTATAAACCACCGAGAGTAACCCGCCTGTGCAGGCAAAGCCCGACGAGACCAGGGTGGTGTTTCCCAATGCGCTGAGCGAGAGCGACGACAATGCTCCAAGGGACGTAGTGCCGGGCTGCGTCACGGCACAGGCGCTATGGGCAGCGGGCGTGTTCAGGACCGCCATCAGAACGATTGCCAGCATGGTCAGCAGTTTCATGTCATGCACCTTCACGGCAGCAGCTTGCAGGCGAGGGGGGCGAGCCGCCTCATCCCTTTCACAGCGACAGGAAGTGTACGGATTTCTGCCACGCAGGTTTTACCTGCGGTCAGCAATGCTTTCAGATGATGCACGCCTGTCAGGTCCGGCAAATAGGATAGCCCTCCCCACCCGATATAGATGGTGCGGCCACCGGCCTCGACACGCGTGCCAACGGGTAGAGGACGCCCCTGTTCGTCATTGAGGTGGATCAGCGCCATTTATAGTGCAACCTCCTACGATGCGGGCGCTGACTGACATGGTTGTCGTTGTTGCTGCATGAGAAAGCGGCATCTGACAGGCAGCGATGTGCAGAAGGAAAACCATGCAGCTCGGGCGCATGTTGCCCTGCTCAGAACGAGATGGAGGGTTCGAAGAACCCACTGGTTTTGAAACCAGCTCTGTGATTCCATTCGTCCGGTTCTGACTGAGGGAATGGCGCTATGAAGCAGTGTGGTTTCTTTGACGTTGAGGAGCGGCTTGCCCGGTT